>CABUKD010000067.1 GCA_902492105.1 uncultured Clostridium sp. | reverse complement strand
AAACACAGAAAAAGAAAGACAAAGCAATAGAGGAAGGTGTACAAGCTCTTTTACGCAATGAACTAGTACGAAGATATAGAGAGTATGAAACAAAACAGGAAATGAGTATACTAGATAAAGAAAACGTAGAAGCAATGTTTAAACAGTATGAGAACCTAGGCGGAAATGGTACTGTTAAGAAAATGTATGAAGAATTATTAGAATTGCCAACAAAAATAATAAAGTAGAAAGGGGGGAACTTATAATGGAAATTACATATGTAGTAGTAATAGCAATTATTGCTTATACATTTGGAGCTATAACAAAGATATGGATAGATGAAATACCTAATAAGTATATTCCTGTTCAAAACGTCGTGATTGGTATTATAAGTGCAGTTATTTGTTACTTTACAGGAATAGAACCTAATTTGCTACAAGCCATTGTATTATGCTTAGTAGCTTGCATGGGAGCAGGTGGAGTAGCAGATTTAATTAATATTAAAAACGAGGAGGAATAATCATGTTAAAAGGAATAGATGTAAGCGAATTTCAGGCAAATGTGGACTGGAACAAAGTAAAAAATGATGGTGTAAAATTTGCACTGATTAAGTTAGGCAATATTTATGATACAGATGCAAATTACAAAGACAGTAAGTTTGATACTAATTATAAAAATGCGAAAGCACAAGGTATTAAAGTGGGAGCATATATTTATAATTACTGTAACACTCTAGATAACTTAAAAAAAGGTTTGAAGTGGGCTTTTGAAAAACTAGCAAATAAAGAATTAGACTTGCCTTTTTATCTCGATATGGAAGACAAGACTATTGCTGTAGAAACAGTAGATAGCTTAACAAATCAATGTAATGAATTTGCAAAGTATGTAAAAAATCAAGGTTATCAAGCAGGTATTTATGCTAATGTTAACTGGCTTAAAAACGAATTAAATCCAAACAAGTTCGATAAAGATATTTCTGTATGGGTAGCACAATATTATAAAGAATGTCAATATGAAGGAAAATATGATATTTGGCAATATACAAGCTCTGGCAAAGTAAGTGGAATATCAGGTAATTGCGACATGAACTATCTATACAACGAAGATATCATCAAAGAAACAAGTTCAACAGGAGAAGATAAAAAATCTATTGATGAGCTAGCAGATGAGGTAATAGCAGGCAAATGGGGTAATGGTACAGATAGAAAAACTAACTTAGAAAAAGCAGGTTATGATTATAATGCAGTTCAAGAAAGAGTAAATGAAATTCTATCTAAAGACAATAAGAAATCTGTAACAGAAGTAGCAAAAGACGTCATAGCAGGAGAATACGGTAACGGAGAAGAACGAAAAAAGAAACTTGAAGCAGAAGGATATGACTATGATACTGTACAAGCTAAAGTAAATGAATTACTTGGAGCAAATGTTACTAAAACTTATACTGTAAAATCGGGAGATACTTTGTCTGGTATTGCTTCTAAGTACAATACGACAGTTGCTAAGCTAGTAAAAGATAACAACATCAAGAACGCAAATTTAATCTATCCAGGACAAAAAATAGTTATTAAATAACAACTTATATATCTAATAAATAAAAACGGCTCAAAATTGATTTTAATGCGTCAGTTTTAGAGTTTAGGGCTAGTCTTTTTAGGCTAGCCTATTTTTTTATATACAATTG
>CABUKD010000066.1 GCA_902492105.1 uncultured Clostridium sp. | reverse complement strand
AAACACAGAAAAAGAAAGACAAAGCAATAGAGGAAGGTGTACAAGCTCTTTTACGTAACGAATTAGTACGAAGATATAGAGAGTATGAAACAAAACAAGAAATGAGTATCTTAGATAAAGAAAACGTAGAAGCAATGTTCAAACAATATGAAAACTTGCGGTGGAAATGGCACAGTTAAGAAGATGTATGAAGAATTACTAGAATTACCAACAAAAATTATTAAATAGAAAGGAGGAACTCAAAATGGAAATTACATATGTAGTAGTAATAGCAATTATTGCTTATATTTTTGGAGCAATAACGAAGATTTTTATTGATAGTATACCAAATAAGTACATACCAATACAAAATGTTGTTATTGGGTTAATTAGTGGGCTAATTTGCTATTTTACAGGTATTGAAACAAATCTATTACAAGCATTAGTTTTATGTATTGTAGCTTGTATGGGAGCAGGCGGGGTAGCTGATTTAATTAATATTAAAAACGAGGAGGGATAAACATGTTAAAAGGAATAGATGTATCAGGAGCACAAGGTTCAATTGAATGGGAAAAAGTAAAAAAAGATGGAGTAGAATTTGCTATTTTAAAACTAGGAAATATTTATGATACAGATGCAAACTACAAAGACAGCAAGTTCGATACTAACTATAAGAAATGTAAAGAATTAGGCATTAAAGTAGGAGCATATATTTATAATTATTGTAACACTCTAGATAACTTAAAAAAAGGTTTGAAGTGGGCATTTGAAAAACTAGCAGGCAAAGAATTAGACATGCCTTTTTATTTAGATATGGAAGACAAAACTATTGCTGTAGAAACAGTAGATAGCTTAACAAATCAATGTAATGAATTTGCAAAATTAGTAAAAGAAAAAGGTTATAGAGCAGGTGTTTATGCAAATGTAAACTGGCTTAAAAACGAATTAAATCCAAACAAGTTCGATAAAGATATCTCTGTATGGGTAGCACAATATTATAGCAAATGTGAATATACTGGTAAGTACGATATTTGGCAATATACTTCTAGCGGAAAAGTAGATGGTATCTCAGGAAATTGTGATATGAACTATTTATATAACGAAACTATCATCAAAGAAACGAGTTCAACAGTAGAAGATACAAAGTCTATTGATGAATTAGCACAAGAAGTAATTGATGGCAAATGGGGAAATGGCACTGATAGAAAAACTAATTTAGAAAAAGCAGGTTATGATTATAATGCAGTACAAGAAAGAGTAAATGAAATTCTAAAAGAGAAAGACAATAAGAAATCGGTAACAGAAGTAGCAAAAGATGTAATAAATGGCGATTATGGCAACGGAGAAGAACGTAAAAAGAAACTTGAGGCAGAGGGATATGACTATGATACTGTACAAGCTAAAGTAAATGAATTACTCGGAGCAAATGTTACTAAAACTTATACTGTAAAGAGCGGTGATACACTATCTGGTATTGCTTCTAAGTACAACACAACAGTTGCTAAATTAGTAAAAGATAACAACATCAAGAATGCAAATTTAATCTATCCAGGACAAAAGATAGTTATTAAATAACACTTATATATCTAATAAATAAAAATGGCTTAGAATTGATTTTAATGCGTCAATTTTAGAGTTTAGGGCTAGTCTTTTTAGGCTAGCCTATTTTTTTATATACAATTG
>CABUKD010000065.1 GCA_902492105.1 uncultured Clostridium sp. | reverse complement strand
AGAAGAAAAGAATAAATATGATAAAGATAAAAAGTAAATAATTAAGAAATAATAAAGGAGTTGATATAATCAACTCCTCAGAGCGTAGACAAAGTCTACGCTCTTTTATTTTTGTCAATACTCTTTATGAGGTGATAAATATGTTAACTATAAGAAAAGAAAATTTTAGAGATGATGAAATAAATGTTATATTAGATGGATTGGTTCCTGAAAACCATTTAGTAAGAAAAATAGAAAATGCAATAGATTTTAGTTTTATTTATGATAAAGTAAAAGATTTATACTCTCCGTTAGGAGCTCCAAGTATAGATCCTGTTGTTTTAATAAAAATAGTTTTAATTCAATATTTATTTGGCATACCTTCAATGAGGCAAACAATTAGAGAAATAGAAGTAAATGTAGCGTATAGATGGTTTTTAGGTTACTCATTAACTGAAAAAATTCCTCATTTCTCAACTTTTAATAAAAACTATGAAAGACGATTTAAAAATACAGATTTATTTGAATCAATATTTAAAGAAATTTTAGCGAGAGCTACAAAATGTGGATTTGTAGATTCTTCTAATATCTATATAGATTCAACACATATAAAAGCTAGTGCTAATAAGAAAAAATATACTAAAGTAGAGGTAGATATTCAAGCTAAGCATTATCAAGAAAAACTAGAAAAAGAGATAAATGAAGATAGATTAAAACATGGAAAAAGTCCATTATGTGAAGTGAAAAATGAAGAGGTAAAAAAAAAGGAAAAAATAGAGAGTAATACAGATAAGGATAGTGGCATGTTCTTCAAAAATGAAAAAGAAAAATGCTTCGCATATCTAGCGCATACAGCTTGTGATAACAATAATTTCATATTAGATTTTCATATTACATCTGGTAACATACATGATAGCGTAGCTTTTTCCGATTTATATCAAAAGATAAAAAATAATAGTAAACAACATACAACAGCGATAGCTATAGATGCTGGATATATAACTCCTTATATTTGTAAAACTATTTTAGATGATGGTATAATTCCTGCTATTCCATATAAAAGACCTATGACTAAAAAAGGATTTTTTAAGAAATATGAATATGTATATGATGAGTATTATGACTGTTATATTTGTCCTAATAATAAAATTTTAAAATATTCAACTACCAATAGAGATGGGTATAGAGAGTATAAATCTAATCCAAGTGATTGCAAATCTTGTGAACACTTAAATATTTGCACTAATAGTAAAAATAAACAAAAGTTAGTTACAAGGCATATATGGCAAAATTATTTAGAAGAAGCTGATCATCTTAGACATAAGCCATATGTAAAAAAAGTTTACAGTAAACGTAAAGAAACAATTGAACGAGTTTTTGCAGATGCAAAAGAGAAACATGGTATGAGATATACAAAATTAAGAGGCTTGTCGAAAATTGAGATGGAGGTAAGCCTTATTTTCTCATGCATGAATCTAAAAAAATTAGCCAATTGGATGTGGAAGGATACGTCCAGTAATCTAAGGCTTACGCCTATTTTTAGTATATTATCATTAAAAATTTTTATAAAAAAGAAAATAGCCATTTAATATAAGTAAAAATGGTTATTTTGTCTACAATCTGAAGGGCTATTAAATATCGCCCTTTATGTATTAATAATTTAACTTGTTGTGATATTCAAATATTATTATTTAAAATACTAGTTTTTAACAAACTACATTTTTATAGTCCTGAATTGTCAATTTAAATCAGACAAATTACTTATGAATCA
>CABUKD010000064.1 GCA_902492105.1 uncultured Clostridium sp. | reverse complement strand
TCACATAATCCTCAATACATAGCTTCCACCATCCTATGCTCTCTATAAAATTAAATTATGCTACTCTCTTTTTCATAGAATTTTCTTATTGTTTTTTTCAATTATACTATCACATATATTTTGATGTCAATATATTTTTGTTTTAAAAATTTAGTATCCATTTATAATGGTATATCTATATTTGCTAAATATAAAGATTTATGAAGTGAATCATCTAATCCATAATTTTGAAAACCCTATATCTGATACTTAAAAAGGTATGAAGTTTAATAAAGTGTACCCTTTGTCAAGGACAATTTAAAAAAAGGTATTTCTAAGAAACAAGATGATTTCTGTACTGAACAGGAGTCATCTTGCTTAAATTCCATTGATATCTATAATTATTATAGTAATCCATATAATCATCTATTTCTTTTATCACTTCTTCTAATGTACTACATTTGCTAAGAATAACTTCATCTTTAAAATGCCCAAAGAATGATTCTTGTGGAGCATTGTCCCAGCAATTGCCTCTCCTTGACATAGATTGTTTTAAACCTAATTGCTGTACTTGCTTTTGAAATTTAGGACTCGTGTAATGAACACCTTGATCTGAGTGTAAAATAGCTTCGCTATGGAGTTTTAAATTCACATTTGACTTAAGTTTTTCTAGTGTATTTAAAACAATATCTAACCGTAGGTTATCTGAGACATAATGAGCTAATATTTCATTTGTAGAGGAGTCTTTTATTGTAGACAAGTATGCTTTTTTTCCATTTTTATAACTTAAATATGTAATATCTGTTAATAGAACTTTATATGGTATATCTTGCTTAAATTCTCTGTTTATGAAATTAGAAACAATAGTATGCTCTTTACTTGCTTTCATCATACGTCTGTAAGGATTCGCTTTTCTATACGGGCAAACTATTCCATATTTTTTCATGATTCTCCTAATACGCTTTAAATTATATATTATATTAAATCTATCTTTTAAAACCATTTTTATTTGTCTTGCACCTTTTTTACGTCCTTTAAAGTTAAAAGCTTTTAATACATTTTCTTTTGATAAAATATCTTTATCTTCTCTTGATTTTCTTAAATCCTTGCTTTCTGATGAGAAGTATTTATAATACCCAGAACGTGATACACCTGCAACTTTACATAAATAACTTATCATATTTTTAAGTTTATATTTTTTTATTGTAGACTTAATAATCTCATATTTTTCACAAGAAAATAAACTTACTTCTTCTTTAACACTCTCCTTTCTATCATATCTAACTTTTTTAGTAATTCATTTTCAGCTTGAAGTAACTTCATTTTAGCTTCTAGTTTTTTGTATTTTTCTTCTATTGAAAGATCTTTCTCAATAGGTCTTCCAGTATTGTATTTGCGAGTATCTGTAAGTTTTATAGCTCCGCCATTTTTAAAGGCCGTACGCCATCTGCTAGCAGAAGATTTAACTCTTTGCATGCCTATAATATCGATATTGAAGCCACACTCTTCAAATATTATTCTAGGAAGTTTACCATTACCATTTTCATCTATAAATATTCTTTTAAATTCATCTGTATAGGTAATACCTTTTGAAGTTACTTTCTTAACGTATTTGTTTTGTTTTAATATTATTATTTCCTCTTCTGTAAATAATTTTTTACTCATTAAAATTTTCTCCGATCTAATTATTATTTATTTAATTATATACAAAAATACCCTATAGAGTAGACCTTTTTATTAGCTGTCTACTCTATAGGGTACATTTTATAAACTTCATACCTTTTTATATTAGTTTCTTCCTAATATTC
>CABUKD010000063.1 GCA_902492105.1 uncultured Clostridium sp. | reverse complement strand
TGTTTTTCTCATAGTGTTCATCCTTTCTTAGATAACACTATTTTACCATACATTATCCTTAAAATATATAGTAGAAATTTAATTTATTCTATACTAGTATAATCAACCCTATATTTTTTTACTATATTTAGCAATTTAATATCTAATATATTAGCGATTAAATTGGTAATAATCGGTGAACTTGGGGCTCCTTGTGGCAAACTACCTTTGTAACAAGTCAACTGAGCTATTATTGTTGCCACTTCAATTGGAAGTTGAAAAAAATTATTTTTGTGAAAATATCCCCTTACACGCCCAAAATGAAAACTTTCAAAAAAATTTTCCAAATCCAAGTTAAGTACTATTTTTTTGTTTTTATGAACTATTGAATTTGTAATAATTCCTTTTTTCTTTTGAAAGGCATGGGAGGCTTTTGCTTTATTCGAATTCTTTTCAATATATTCTATTTGAAAATCCCATAAAGCATTGGCTAATTTCTTCTGTATTTCTTTCAAATCTCCCTGAGGTGCATTAATATTTCGAACACCACCATTCTTTTTAGGTATTTGAAATGATTTATAATAGTTATTTACTCCTTGTATATAAAGCACGTAAGTAATTTTTTTAATAGGTATGTTCAAAAATTGTGCCAATTCATTTCTTGAAGCTATGTCACTAAAATTATACATAATTTCCACCTTCAGCGTGTGGCTACTCATTATGCTATAAAAAGATTTACAAAGGTGATAGAATAAGGCTTCAAAAGACAGCGAGTCTTCCCACCATTTTTGTCAACACTTGCGATAACACAAGTAAAAAATCTAGCCACACGCCATTTATATTTTAGTTCTAAACTCCATTAATTTCAACAAATTATTTAATACATATTGTCTATCATAAATATACCTATAACAATAATGATTAGACAGTTATTTCCTATCCCATAACTTAAGAATATTAGCAATGACTCCTAGCTGTAATTCTCACTTTACCTACATTCAATCTTGAATATGGATCAACCTCCTCAGTCTTTGCCACACCGAATTTTTTTATTTCTTCGTCCATTTTGTTATCCAAGACGTGTGTATAGATATTTAGTGTAATACTTATACTGGAATGTCCCAATAAAGTCTGCACAACTTTCGGTTCCATTTTATTCTCAAAACATCTGGTCGCAAATGTATGTCTCAGAGTATGCGGATGAAAATCTCTGATCATCTTGGGCTCCCTGTGTTCCTGAATAGCCAGTACCGCTTCTTTCTCACGAATTCTTTTGATTGTTTTCTTAATTTCTTTTTCCACGATATATCTACTGCAAGGGCTTCCCATACCGGTAGTAAAAACTAAATCTTTGAATTCTTCACCACCTCTCCATCTATCTCCCAGTTCCAATTTCAACCTTTCCTGTTTCTTTCTCTGAGATTTAAGTATTTCTTCCATCTCACCCAAAAATGGAATCTTTCTTGTAGAATTAACTGTTTTAGGACTTACTAAGATTTCCTTCTTGACTCCATTATAGTAACTGCAACTTAAGGAACGTCTAATAGTAATCATCTTTTTAGAGAAATCAATGTCTGACCATTTCAACCCACCTAATTCTCCCACTCTGACGCCAGTTAAACACATGAAATAAAACAATTCCTTATACCAACTGTCTTCCACTTCATTTAAAAGTGTATTTTGTTCTTCCTGCGTCAACGCAATCTCCTCTTTTGCTTTTTTATAAGTCCATGGGACCTCTACAATTAAACACGGATTACTGACTATCAATTGATTGCCAACGGCAAATTCCATGCATTCCCGTAATCGTCCTAATGCCTCTCTCATAGCACTGTTTGCTATCCCATCTTTTTCCATCGCATTGAGAGCCTTTTGTACATCCAGAGTATTATCAGCCACACTATAACAAACCGATTTTTTACTTTTCATGCAAAATAAAAGAGATCCTGGC
>CABUKD010000062.1 GCA_902492105.1 uncultured Clostridium sp. | reverse complement strand
AACATTACTTCTAATTCATCTTTAATATATGCCATTCTTCTGTACCTCCTTATTTATTATTTCATTTTCCTAAAATCACATAAACTTTTGATTAACTTCGTGATACACTTGTTTACGTCTTCTTTACTATATCTCTCTGAATCTTCTCTCATGTGTTCATAAAATACACATGTCATTTCTGTAAAATCATTGTTTACTTCTCTATATTTCTTTTCTTTTTCTGTCATTTGTTTTTCCTCCGCTTCTTTAAAACATTTCTTCATCATCTCTTATTTCTTTGAAGTTGTCGTCAATTTCTACCTTTGGACTTGTAACTACTTCCATAGCACCAATCCCCCATTGATTATTCATTACATAATTGCTCATAAAATAGTTTATATTATCTTCATTTATAATATAAAAATCATTTGTTCTTTTACCATATTTCTCTATTGCATAGCATACTTCTGGTAATGATTTTTTTATATCTCCGTATTTATATTCTTTATCATATCTAAATCCCACTGTTACATTTACAATTATAGTTCCTGTATTTTTTGTTCTTTTACAATAGAATGGTATATGTACTAACATTTTTATTTCTTTTAAAATACCATTACAGTCTTTATCTGATATTTTATTTTGTATTATTTTCTCTATCCCTTCTCTTGGTATTGTTATGTAACCATAGCTAAAAATTATATCACTTGGCTTGTCCTTAAAAGGATATTGTTTACCTTCGTTATTTTCAAAATCATACTTAATTCCTAAAAAGTCTAATATTTCTACTGTGTTATAATAATTATATTCTTCCATTTTATTCTCCCTTCTTTGCTTTGTTTTCAAAATATTGTTTTATACAGTCTTTGCAATCATCTTCTTTGTTACAGCTATCTTGTATTATTTCACAACTATTACTATAGTCATCTTTATAAAAACATCTTTCACTTATCCACTCTGCCATTAAATCTATCATTTGTTCTTTAAATTTATTGTTATTTGCTAAAATCATACATCTGTTATTCTCTGTGTTTAATTCTGTTTGTAGTTTTACATTTTCTTTTAACTGTTCATCTATTATCTTATCTTTCTTTTTATTTTCTTCTTCAATTTCTGAAATATCTCTATGACTTTGTTCTAAATTTTCTATTATTCTTAATACTTCTTCTGTTCTTAATGTTACAAACACATTATCTTCACAAAATTCTTGTGAAAAATTTATTTCGTTTTTGACATGTTCAACTATTTTACTTATGTGCATTTCTCCACCTCACTTCAAAATTATCTAATAACTCTTCGATATGTTTTTCCGTCCAAATTGGCTCTTCTTCATCACATACTGAACTTATTAAAAAATCACATAAAACTTGATAATCTATATTCTCTTTTAGTTCCTTTATTTCTTTATCTTTCTTTTCTAATTCTATCTGCCAGCCTGCGTTTAACATTTCTAAATCTTCTTTACTCTTATTGCTTTTATATATGCTATTGTTTAATTCTCTTGCTTGATTTTCTGCAAGTGTACATTCTAATCTTTTTATTTTACTTTGCTGTTTTTGTATTAGATTTAAGACTGTTTGCATTGCTCTTATTTCATACTTAAAATCATTATTTGATAATCCGCATTCGTCTGCTTCTATATAACTTTTTATCATTTTATCTATTATTTCTATTGCTTGTTCTTGTTCTTTTGTCATTACTTGTCCTCCCTAAGTTTATATTTGATTACAGGTTCTAAGTAAATTTCCTTAAGACTATTATCTATCTCTAATAATTCAAATAATTTGTCTATATATTCTTTTTTTATATATTGTTTACCATTAAAAAAATCTGTAAATGTTCTAGGATTATCTGCACCTATCATATCAGTTAATTCTTTCCACGTACTAATTTCTTTTTTATCTAATCTTGCCTTTATTATGCAAGATAAGTCGTTATTAAAATTTCTTATTGGTATTCTTCTTTTCTTCACTTTCCTAGCCTCCTTCCACACATTGGGCAGTAGTTTATATCTATATATCTATAACCATATC
>CABUKD010000061.1 GCA_902492105.1 uncultured Clostridium sp. | reverse complement strand
CCTTTTCTTTCTTATTATCCTTCAAAACAACCTTAATTAACTCTGCCAACTGCTCTCTCTGCTTGTCCGTTGGTGGGTTGTAGTCCTTCATACTAAAACCGATTTTGGCAAGTCCTAGAGGATCTTCTTGTATTTCTGGATTACGTATATCTGATTTGCCAAGAATATAGTCAATACTACAATTAAATATTTCAGACAATTTAATTAATACTTCCATGCTAGGTTTACGAGTTTCATTCTCATAAAGACCAATAACACTCTTTGAAGATTCTAATTTATTTGCTAAATCTTGTTGGGTATAATTAAATTCTTCTCTTAACAATTTTATTCGATTCACTTTTTTCACTTCCTAACAAAAACATTATAGCATACTAAGAGTATACTTTTCAATAGTTTTTTAGAAAAAAGTTTTCTTACAGCAGACTGGCATACAGACATATTTTAAAAAGAAATACAAATTTTTTAAAAAAATCTATTGACAGTCTTCTAAAAGTAGAGTATACTATCAGCAGACAAGAGGAGGGAGAAAAAATGAAAAGAGAAAAATTGCAAGAATTTAGACAAAGCAAAAATTTAACTCAAGAGCAAATGGCAAGTCAGCTTAATATAACAGTTTCACACTATAAAGCACTAGAATATGGACAAAGAAATCCAAGTTTTGAATTGATGGAAAAGATAAAAGAAGTCTTTCCAAAAGCTAATATAGACAAAATTTTTTTATCTTAAAAGTCTACTTTGAGAATACTACAAGGAGGGAAAACAATGGAAACAGAATGGATAAGTTTAAATGAATATTCAAGACGATATAAAATGCATCCAGTTCAAGTAAAAAAGTTAATATCAGAAGGAAAACTTGATTATTTCTTAACAGAAGGAGGATATTACAAAATAAAAGTTGGCGGAATAGAAAATAGCAAGCGAGAAGAAGAACTATTAAAAGAAAATGCAGAATTAAAAGCAACAATAAAAAACATGAAAAGCATTTTAAGTCAAGTACAAGTTTAGAAAGGAGGACAAACCAATGAAAAAGAAAATTAAAACACTACTAATAAAAGCAATGATATTAGTACTATTCTACGGCTTTTGGATAACTGTAGGCATAGCATTTTTAATGAAATAGAAAGGGGTGAGAAATATGTTTACTAAAAAAGACAGACAAATAGCAAATCAAAAAGCAATGATTGATAACAGAAATAAGTTAATTAAAGACTTACAAACAAGAAATAACATGTTAAAAACAGAAAACAAAGATTTAAGATTTGAAAATGAAGAAGTTTTAGATACGATTCAAAAAATATTAAATCTATCAACAAGTAATACTTACAACAACGACAAAATAGTTTTAAGCAAAGTAAAAGAACTAGCAGAGACTGCAATCAATAACTAGTTCTAAAAATTCAAAATAAATATATATGAACTCTTATGCTTTAAGTATAGCACAAGAGAGAAAGGAAAGTCAAGTGAAAAATATAGAGGAAAAAGAAATAAAACATGCAATAAATAGATACTTAAAAAAATTAGGAATAAGAATAGATATTGTAGGTTTTAAATATTTAGCAGTGATGTTAGAAGAGAAAAATAATAAGAATTTTAGCTGCAGTTTTTATTCAGATATAGCAGAAATATGTAAAACTACAGCTTCAAGAGTTGAAAAAGCAATTAGATATATAACACAAATTCATCAAGAAGAATTAAAAGAACATTTTCAAGTTAATTATAAAATAACGAATAAAGTACTATTTGAACTTGTGAAAAACGAACTGCAAGAAGAACTTGAAAGTTTAGTATGAAACAGGAGTTTTTGTCGAAAATGAGATGTAAAAACTTAAGAATTAGAAGTAAAAAATATGAAAAATATTATTATTGTAATCATGAAAAGAAAATAATTAATTTCAATGATTGTAAAACATGTGAATATAAAGAATATAAACAATACAAGAAAATGAAAACAAAAACTAGCAAACTAAGAAAATTAGAAGCAAATAGAGAAAGTATATTAACAGATGATTTTACGCATTGCTTTTTATGTGGAAGATTTTTAAATAAAAGTAAATGTGAAATAAATAGACATGAAGTTTTTTATGGGACTGGAAATAGAATAATGAGCATTAAATATAAGCTAGTAGTTCCGCTTTGTGATAATTGTCATACAATAGACAATTTAGCAGTACATAACAATTATTTTACAGATTTAAAACTAAAACAATTAGCACAAAAAGCTTTTGAAGAACTCTACTCACATGAAAAGTTTGTAGAGATATTTAAAAATAGTTATTTATAAGGAGGTAAAAGATATGAAAAGAATTAAAAGTGAAAAAGGATATGTGGATTGGGAA
>CABUKD010000060.1 GCA_902492105.1 uncultured Clostridium sp. | reverse complement strand
AACAAATAAAACCAAATTTTCTTTAGTTTGTGGTTTAAATATTAACTCTCTCTCTTACTACTTCAAGGCTTTGCTGGTTCATTTATTTTTTTCTTCCTTTTTTTATTTAAATTGTAATTTCATTTTATACTAATTCCTTTTAAAATGCAAGAATTTTTTATTTTTTTTCAAGAAGTACTTACTAAATTGAATAAGATAAAAAATAGCATTTAGAATTTGACATAATTTGTTGCATTTAGTATAATTAATTTATCAATCTTTTTTGTGACTTTATATTTCCTCTTTCATAGTTTTTTTCAAGAAAGGATGATAAAATGAGTACCAAAAAGAAAGCTCATCGGCATTTTTCTAGGAAGCAACTTTTTAACATTGCATATGCCTATGCCTATTTCGGCTACACACACCACGACTTTTCTCGGCAGTACCATTGCAATCAACATGTATTTTATAAGGTATTACACCTAGCAGTAGATACTCTTGTAGTATCTGACACAGTAGCATACAAAATGCAACAGGTTGCTGTTTCTAAGTCTTACCAGAAAACCAAAGAAAATTCTGGTTCTACACAAACAGCTGAAAGTGCAGCTATTAAGGTACAGAGAAGTTGGGATAAACGGATAAAGAATAGAACTAATTTTAATTTTGATAAGGAGGAAGCTATTTCCGTTACCATTCGTTATTCCAATAGTCCAATGAACAAATCTCAGTTTTGTAAGTTTTCTTACCTTCCTCCTGATTTGTTTGACCGTACCATAAAAAATGCTATTATTAACAATTGGGTAGATGATGAGGTGGTAGAAAAACTGCAAGAAAAATCAAAACGATTTTATGGGAAAGAAATTTCTGGTGCTTTTTTTGGAAAATTGATGTTGGAAAGAGAAAAGAAGCAAAGTCCAAAAGATTAGCAATAATTTGCTAAATTATGCTATTGCATAAAATAAGTTCCTTAACTTTATTGTTTAGGAACTTATTTTTATTTTTTATTACCATTTCTAGGCAATTTGCATTCATTTTTCAATTAACCTTAATACCATTTTATATTCTTAAAATATTTTCTCATAATATACTTTAAGTAGTTGTTTTTACCGTTACAGAACTAGTTCCACAACCATCAAACATTTCTTCTATACTTGTTTCTTCATTAATTACCCATTTTGGCCCTACATAAATAACTGTTAGTTTATTAGAAGATCTAAACATTCCTTTCATATTCGTTACTTTACTAGTATCGAAACTGCTTAAATCTAAACTAGTTATTTCATAGCAGATTCCAAACATCTGCTCCATATTAGTAACTTTACTTGTGTCAAAATAACTAACATTGATGTTGTTTAACTTTTTACAACTATAAAACATAGAGTACATATCTGTTACATTACTTGTATTAAATTTACTTACATCTAAATTCATTAAATTTTCACAAAATCCAAACATAAGTCTCATACTAGTAACTTTGCTTGTATCAAATCCACTTACGTCTATTCCTGTTAATTCATAGCAGTCTGAAAACATCCTATCCATACTTGTTACATTTTGTGTATCAAATTTACTTATATTTAATATTTTCAATTTTTCACAATGGTAAAACATAAGTGCCATATTTGTTACTTGGCTGGTGTTAAAATTACTTAAGTCTAAATTTTCTAAAGCTTTGCACTCTCTAAACATATGAGTCATAGTAGTTACATGGTTTGTATTAAAATTACTTAAATTTAGGTTAATAATCTTCTCACATCCTGCAAACATTTGTGTCATATCTGTTACTTGGCTAGTATCGAAATTAGTAACATCCAGGCTGGTTAATGTTCTGCAAAAATAAAACATGGAATACATATCTGTTACGTTACTAGTATTAAAGTTACTTATATCCAAACTAGCTAGATTATAGCAGTTGCCAAACATAGTATGCATAGTAGTAACTTTTCTAGTATCAAAGCTACTTACATTCAAATTTTTAAGATTAACACAATTCCAAAACATGCCTTTCATATCTGTTACATTACGAGTGTTAAAGCTACTTAAATCTAAGCTAGTTAAACCTTCACAATAGATAAACATTTTCTGCATATTAGTTACATTACTTGTGTTTAAATTCTCTATTCTTTCTATTTGTGTTAATTTTTCACACCTTGTAAACCATGCCGCTGTTGAAATTGGTTTGATTTCATCTAAAAAGCTTACTTTTAAAATATTATTCCTATCTTCAGTCCATGGGGTATTACTAATCTCTACTCCATCTATATAACTGGTTTTATATTCTTGTCCTGCTATATTTCCATATTCTTTTACTAGTGTTTTTCCTTCTATTTTTTCATTTTTATTACTAAATGCTAATGTTCCATCATCATATAAAAATACATATATATCTTTAC
>CABUKD010000059.1 GCA_902492105.1 uncultured Clostridium sp. | reverse complement strand
CATATATTCTACTCCTTGATTAGTGTAAGTAAATTATAACAGATGCTCTTTTTTTATACAATGAGTAACAAGCTATTCACAGCCAATTTTATGTCGTTTGCGCCAAATATCTTGTATAAATTAATAAATTGTGTAATTCTTAGATTAAGATAAATATTCAGAACCGCCTAGTGAATATTTGTAAAACTGTACGATGCTCGTGCTTTCCCGAGACTGCGAAGTAAAATTTGATCATATCTGTGGAATGGCTCTATTCGAGCTACCTTGAGAACAAGAATTTGCTGTTTACATGCAAGCATGACGTATCAGTTTTTTCACTAGTTCTGAACAGACAAATAATTGAAATTATACTAGGGAGGAGAAAATATGGCAGAGGAAAATTATAGTAAAAGAATAATACGAAATTTGATGATTAATTTTGCTTTAAAAAAGTCATGTACAAATTGTGCAGGTTTCATGTATGAAGTAAAAAAACCTAAATCTTTAAGCCAAAAAATTGAAAAAGAATTAATAGGTAATTGATAAAAAATTTATTGCTTCTTATGGATAAATTTCATAATATGTGAGAAAAAATGTCAGTATTCAGAAGCGTTTTTGAATTGACATAGAACATCAGATTTTGGGCATGCCTTAATAAAGACAAACAAGTAGTATGACAATTGAATATGTTTTGGAAAATTAATCACAAAGACCAAGTGAAATCAATGGGTTGAGACGTTTATTAAATGACTATAAAAGAATTAGATTAAGGAGAAAAAATGAGAAAAAAGATTATAGCAATGATACTAGGTTTAGTACTGATATTTGGAGAAACTATAAGTGCAAATGCTGACGGTTTATATACATCAGGAGGAAAGTCTAATAAATATTGGTCAATGAGTATTGGTAAAACTTCACATGGAGGAATATTATATAGAATAACAGGCTATGCATCACAACCTGAAATGTATAAGTTCGACAGTGTGTCATTAAAAGTCGTACATTTCTGCAATTCTAATGACAATCAAGTAAAGAGTGTAAGTGCACAGAATACATATCATATTACAGCTAGTGCGGATGCTGCATATGGTTCCTCAGCATCTAGAGGTTCTTCATGCTTGAAAGTTAAAGATGATACATATGGTCAAGGCACTAAGACAATATATTATAAATAATAGGGTAGTATAATTAAAAAGGTTTGATTTAATAATAATTGAACCTTTTTTATTATAATAAAAAAGGTGTAGCAATTCAGAATCTCCGAAAATGAGACAAAATGATGTGTTATGCTAACCCATAAGCAGATTTTCTTAATTTCAAAGGAAGTGAATGGTGTTATCCTCTCCTTTATATATGAGCATGATTAGTTGAGTAGCGAAAAAACATTAGAATTGTGCAAGTTTGTGAATATGAGATGGCGTGTTTTGAATGGTAAAAAGGTGAAAATATGAGAATTCGTTGCATTATAAAAATATTATTACTGAGTACTATTTTATCATCATGTGGCAATATTAATAATTATACTAATGATGAAATGAATTTGGTACAAAATAGCAATGTAAGTGTAGAAAAAGAGGTATCGTGTATTGCTAATATATATAAATGTGTAAAAGACGAGCAAACAGGAAAGGAAAAGTATGGATTACTTTTGAATGAATCATTAGTATATCAAGGTGGCGTTTTTTCAATAGGCGCTAGCATGTATATAAAGAATGAAATGATTGACGATAAAGATATTTCCATTTTATGTGTATTGCTATTAGATGGAGTACCGATTCAATATTCTATAGACGGAAGTAAATCTGCAGTTATGCAATATATAATGTTACAAAATGGGGTAGAAAAAAGAATAAAGATAGATTTTATACCAGATGGATTGTCAGAAAAATCAAAAAATATAGTATTGTTGGGAATACCTTTTGCTGAAAAGGAAAAAATAACCATATATGAAAACGATATATTATATTGTGCTCAAAAAATAGTTTCATTATATGATAATAATTTAGAATGTGATGAAATTATTCAACCAACGTATAATTATATAGAAAGTATAGATGAAGTAATAAGAGATGAAATAAAAGAACAAGGATTAATATATGAGCAAGAAAAATATATCCATAATTTTATATATTCTAATGAGGTGGGAGAGTATTTTACATCAGATATTAAAGAAGGTAAAAATGAAACATTATTGTTTTGTGACGGAAAATTATTTCCTGGATTCGATAAAAAAGAGTATTTTTTATGGCAAGGAAAAGACAAATATATTAACATGGAAGTAAATACGGAAACTTTATCAAAAGGAGAACATGTCATGTTTGTAGTAACTGTAGAATGTATAGATGATTATATCACGGCTGGCAAATCTCTTAACAGAAAGGTATACATAAATGAAGAAAAATAAAATACTAGTTGGT
>CABUKD010000058.1 GCA_902492105.1 uncultured Clostridium sp. | reverse complement strand
AGATACAAAATTAGCAGAGCAAATGAAAGAATGTGTTTTGGAAGGAAAAGAAGTTGTAGTTTATTATGATGAGTGGGTGGGATTTAAAGGTTTTACAAATCCAAGTGAAGCACCTATTACAAAAATAGAAGTAATAGAAAATTAACATCGGGGCTAGACACAAATTGTCTAGCTCTATTTAGAAGGGAGCAAAAGAAAATGTCAAATAATAAAAAATACTATTACTTGAAATTAAAAGAAAATTTTTTTGATAGTGAAGAAATGATTATTTTGCAAAACATGCCAGATGGTTATTTATATTCAGATATTCTAATGAAACTTTATTTAAGAAGTTTAAAAAATGAAGGTAAATTAATGTTTAAAAATTTAATTCCATATACTCCATCTGCACTTGCACAAGTAGTAAGGCATCAAACGGGAACAGTTGAAAAAGCACTAAAAATCTTTCAGGATTTAGGATTAGTAGAAATGCTAGACAATGGTGCAATTTATATGTTAGACATACAAAATTTTATAGGAGAGAGTAGTACAGAAGCGGATAGAATAAGAAAATATAGAAGTCAAATAAAGCAAGATGTACAAATGTTACAACAAACGAACGACAAAAGTACACCAGAGATAGAGAAAGAGATAGATATAAATATAAATAATATATATGGTCAAGATGACCTTGACCATAAAGAACAAGAAAAATCTGTAAAAACTTTATGGGAAGAGCAGTTTGAAGAATTTTATAAAAATTATCCCAAGAAGGTCAAAAAGCAAGATGTAAAAAAATGGTTCAAGAAAAATAAGCCAAGTAGTGAGTTGTTTAGTTCTATGATGAATAGTTTGGAACAATTTAGGGGAAGCAAGGATTGGTTGAAAGATAAAGGTCAATATATTCCATATCCTAGTACATGGCTTAACCAAAAGAGGTGGGAAGATGAAGAAATAGGAGATATAAAACCAAAAACAGAACACAAAGAAATAAAGATGACAGAAGAAGAATATTTGAAAAAATTAAACGAGGGAGGCAAAAGATATGTTTGACGAAGAAATAGAAAAAGCAATGCTATTTTATATCATTTTCGAAAATGAAAAATTTGAATTAACTGAGAATGATTTTGTCAATCCTCTTAATCAAAAAATCATAAAAGCAGTTAATAATTTAAACTATAGAAAACAAGAAATAAGCATGTTAACAGTAAAAAACGAAATAGCAGATAAAGACAGTAATATTCTAGCTTATCTATCAACATTAGGAGATTATGTTAGCATGAGCAGTTCACAAGCTATTTATAAAATTTTAAAAAGTTATACAAAAAAAAGACAAATATTAAGTTTAGTTAAGAAAATAGAAGGTAAAACCAAAAGTGAAGAAGATATTGATTTGTACATAGAGAAAATAATTTCAGAACTAAAAAGAATAGAATTTCAAACAAAACAAGAAGAAGATTTCGTAAAACAAGTAATAAAAACAGTTGATTTAATAGAGAAAAGTATGACTAAAGAGAAAAATTATGATTTCTATACAGGATTTTTTGATTTAGATGCATTAACAGACGGATTACATGAAGGAGAACTTACTGTAATAGGAGCAAGACCTCGGAGTAGGAAAAACAACATTTGCTTTACAAATTGCAGAGAAAATTGCAAGTAAAGGAAAAGCAGTAGCATATGTAAGTTTAGAAATGTCAGAAGAACAAATTATTCAAAAGATACTTTCAAAAAAGACAAAAATAAATTCAAGAAAAATAAGAAATGGAGATTTAACTCAAAACGAAATAGACAAAGTATCTATTGCTTGTAATGAAATCACACAAATGCCAATTAGTATTTTAACAAAAGCAAATACAATACAGCAAATTGAAATAGAAGCTAGAAGAATGAAAAACAGAAACAAAATGGATTTACTTGTCATAGATTATTTGCAATTAGTTAGAAATCTAGGCAATTTTAAAAGCAGAGAACAAGAAGTAGCAGACATTTCAAGAACACTAAAACTATTAAGTTTAGAGATAGACATTCCAATCATAGCATTATGCCAATTAAATAGAAATGCAAGTAGAAATGAGCCAACACTAGCAGACATAAGAGAAAGTGGAGCAATAGAACAAGATGCAGACAATGTAATTTTCTTATATCCACAAGAGGAAGAAGACAGCAATATTATCACAGTAGATTTGCAAAAACAAAGAGCAGGAAATACAGGTTCATTCAAATTAAAATTCAATAAAATGAATAGTGAATTTATAAATATAGAGAGGTAATAAAAATGTTAGAAATAAACAATAAACAACTATTAATGTTTGACAATGTTAATAGAGCAAGAATTTTAAAATACATATGTTTAGGACTAATCAAGTTTGTAAAGGAGTGAAATAGCAAATGATAATCATAGATCAATATTTAAACACCAAAGATTTTAAAACAAGAAAACAACTAGTAGAAGAAACAAATTTAAGTGATAGAGAAGTAAGAAGACAAATAAGTAAATTGAAGAAAAATAGAGTAGTAATTTATAACAGTTCAAGAAGCGGATATAGATTAGCAAGAGAAT
>CABUKD010000057.1 GCA_902492105.1 uncultured Clostridium sp. | reverse complement strand
AATGACACGCTTTTCTATAGCAAAAGTTAAAAAAACGGTACAAACGAAAAAATTCTCCTATCTATTATTTGACATTTTATGTTAAGTAAAGTATAATATTATCATATGGAAAATTTCCATAATAGAAATTCTGCTTTGCGAGGTAATGATTATGAGAAAAGAAAAGCGTCAGCATATGGATACTTTGAACAGACTTTTTATTCCTCTTCCTCTTAGAAAGCAATTATTTCTTAAGGAAAAAGAGTTGATGGAAATCACTCTCCAACACGGACAACTTTATCTCCAAAAATTTACAGAAGAAGGTTGGAAAGAAAGACCATTTGTCGGAATTGTCAGGGCAATGGATTCTTTAGGAAGAGTTTGTATTCCTAAAGAATATTGCAAGCTGTTAAATATTCAACCGGCTATGTGGTATCGGTGTTCGTTAGTTGATTCCACTATTGTAATCACTTTGGAAAGTAGTGAAGGTTAGTTTGTTTTGACTTAACTAAGTCCAAATTCTAGACTAACTAAAAAAGGTACATGCTACATAAAAGTATAGTAGTATGTACCTTTTTTAGTTTCTTTCTGTTTTAGTTTTCTTTATAAATTCTTTCAGTTTTTATTTTATGATTATTCTTCTTCATTTCCTTTTAATTTTTCTGCCGTATCTGCAGTAATTAAGCTATCTATCATTTCGTCTAAATCTCCATTCAAGAAATTTTCCATTTGATAAATAGAAAGCCCTATTCTATGGTCTGTAATACGTCCTTGTGGATAATTATATGTTCTTATTTTTTCACTTCTATCTCCACTTCCTACTTGGCTTTTTCTAGCATTTGCTACTTCCTCATCTTGTTTTTGTTTTTCTTGTTCATATAATCTAGAACGAAGCAATTTCATAGCATAATCTCTATTTTGGAATTGTGATCTTTCTGTTTGACATTCTGCAACCATACCTGTAGGAATATGGATTAAACGTACTGCTGAAGATGTTTTGTTAACATGTTGTCCTCCTGCACCAGATGCTCTAAATACCTCCATTTTAATATCTGCTGGATTTATTTCTATTTCTACATCTTCTACCTCTGGCAATACTACGACTGTTGCTGTAGAAGTATGAATTCTTCCACTTGCTTCTGTATCTGGCACTCTTTGTACTCTGTGAACTCCACTTTCAAATTTTAATCTGCTATATGCCCCTTTTCCAGTAATCATAAAGGAAATTTCTTTATATCCTCCAAGTCCCGTTTCATTTTCATTTAAAATATCTAATTTCCAATGTTTTTTTTCTGCATACATAGAATACATTCTAAATAACGTTCCTGCAAATAAGGCTGCTTCTTCTCCACCTGCACCTGCACGAATTTCACAAATTACGTTTTTATCGTCATTAGGATCTTTTGGGATAAGCAAAATTTTAATTTCTTCTTCTAATTTTGGTAACTTTTCTTTGTTTTCTTCTATTTCTATTTCTGCTAATTCTTTCATTTCTGGGTCATGTAACATTTCTTTAGCTTCTTCTATTGCTTGATTTGCTTTTTTATATTCTCTATATTTTAAAACAACTGGTTCGATTTCTGCATGTTCTTTCATTAAATTTTTCCATTCTTCATGATTAGCAATAATTTCTGGGTCACTTATTTTTTTTGTAATTTCTTCATAACGCTTTTCTACTTCATCTAATTTTTGAAACATTTTTCTTTTCTCTCACTTTCTCACTAAAATTGTCTACATTATTATACCTTAAAAATAGCTTATATTCAAGTAGTAAGTAAAAAGATGTCAAAGTTCCCAATTTTGACATCTTTTAAGTATTTTATATAGAATAATGAAATTTAAATTTCGATCCACTCATATTCTATATTAGATTCTTCTAGAATCTTCTTTTCTCTTTTGGTACAAGTAAATAAAATAATTTGATGTTCTTTTGCTTTTTCTTGTAAAAACAATAGACTATTTTTTAATCTCTCATCATCAAAATAAGCAAAAGCTTCATCCAAAATAATTGGCATTTTTTCCTCAGAAATCTCTTCTAGCATGGATAATCTTAATGATAAATATAATTGGTCTATCGTACCAATACTTAAAAGACTTGCTGGAATGTATTCCCCATTTTCTAATTCTACAATTAAGCCTTTCTCTTCATGTATTGATACTTTTTGGTATTTACCATTAGAAATTTTTTGAACCATATTAGATAAATTTTGAGTAAACTTTGGTGTAATGGTATTTTTCATTTTTTCATAAGCTTTTTCTAATAATTGTTTTGTAGCTTGTAAACATTTATTTTTTTCTTCTAATTCTTCTTGTTGTTCTTGTAATTCTGCATATTCTTCTTTTAAAGTAGTTATTTTTTCTATTTGTTCTGAAATATGACTTTCTTCATATTCTATTTTATTTAATTGCATTTGACATTCTAATATTTTTTGATTTGAAGCTTGTAATATTTTTTCTAAATTATTAGAGTCATTAAAAAATAAATCATTAAAATTATTTTCTAAATCATATTTTTTATGTATTTTTTGTTTTTCTTGTTCCATTTTTAAATCTAATTGCAATTGTTCCTGTTCTATTTCTTTTTGCTGTTTTTCTATTTCACTATTAATATAATTTATTTGTCCATCTAATGTAGTAATTTGTTCTTGTAATTCTTTTTCTTTTTTTTGCTCTTCTAAAATTTCATTTTCTATCTTATTTTTTATTTTTTTATTTTTACTAAAATAAAAAATAAATAAAATTAATTCAATTGGTATTAAAAA
>CABUKD010000056.1 GCA_902492105.1 uncultured Clostridium sp. | reverse complement strand
AACATTACTTCTAATTCATCTTTAATATATGCCATTCTTCTGTACCTCCTTATTTTATTTTTAAAATAATATAATCTAGTAAATTAATCTCTTTTACATATTCTTTTTTGACTCTGTTGCGTAATTGTTCACTTAAGTTGTAATCTTGTAAATTGCATAGTATTTGTTGTAACATGTTTCTTTTATTTTCTAAATATTGAATTGCTTTTTCTCTTTTGCTCATTTTAATCAACTACTTTCTTAAAATAGTTCTATTTTTATACTTTTTTAATAAACTTGTACTAGTTTTTGTGCTTAAGTTTGTTGTTTTGTGTCTGTTTTCGCTATTTTTTCTTTAAAATCATAAAAACTTTTATCAATTTTAATATTACTGTTTTTTTCTATATGCTCTAGTATTCTATAAAATAAACAAGTTCCGTTTCGTATATCATCTAACGAATTGTAAGCTTCTGATGGAGGGTCTACTCTCTTTCCATTTTTGCTTATTTTAAATATTAAAATTGGCTGAAATAAACCACTTCCAATCATGTTTTTAGGATATAACATCTGTATTAAAGTTCTCCACTCCTCATTAGTTGTATCACTTATATTTTTAGTAACTATCTTTTCTATTATTTCGTCTGTAAATTCATAATATCTACAGTTAGCTTTTTCAATTAATTCTTTATCTTCTTTTTTATAATTCATTCTATTCTCCTTTCACTTTATACGCGTTAGCTTCAAACTGTTCGTGCGTTAGAACTTCTGTAATTTCAAGCCCCATCTCTATATCTTTTTTTACAGCTTTTAGCACTTTGTCATCATATATGTATATAAAATCATTATTTAATACGTCTTGTATAAAAACTATATCTCCGTACTTCTATTAAATCTATTATATTAAAGCTATGTTTTATTATTTCTTTATCTACATCTTGCAGAGAAATTTCAAAGCATTCATCCCCATATTCATCTGCGATTATTTCATCTAAAATTAAAAATCCATCGTCATCTTCATCTATGATTTTATTTATCCCTTGATTTCTAGCTAATCTTACATATTCTCCTACTTTAATATCTTCCATTTTCCTACTCCTCCGTTGAATTATCTAAAATAAATTGTTTTACAGTTTGTCCTGTGTATTTATAGGCTCTATCATCAATATATAATTGTGCTGGTAATTTTCTATTTGTTACTCCTATAATGTTTAAGTTATTAAAAAATGTAACTTTATCGCCTATTTTAACTGCATCTGCCCAAAAACCTTGTTTGTTCCACCAACTAATTATCTGTTCTGGTTGCCTAGTTGAACATATAAAAATTGGTACTCCTGCCTTTTGCAAAAATAACATTAAATCTAATGCTATTGGATTAGCCTCATCGTATATGCTTCCATCTTGCCAACCTTTGCTGTATTTATGTATTACTCCATCAAAATCAAAACATACTGCATGTCCTTCTTTTAATTTTAAATCTAATTTTTTCACTTCTATATCTTCCATACTCTACTCCTTTTCTTTGTTTTTACTGTACTTTACTGTATTTTACTGTTCACTTTGTTTGCAAAATAATTGATTACTTCTTCTTTGTCTGTCAAAATTAGCGGTTCGTCTTTTTCTGTATTCCATATTGTCAAACCTGCGAGCTGTTTTGACATTAAATCTATTATCTTATCTTTTTGTTTTATCAAATCGCACTTTTGAAAATACCTTTTTATTAGAACTTCTTTATTTTTTAAATTTTCTATCTCTTCTTGCTGTTTTATTATTTTTTGTTCTTGATTTTCTACTACTTCTAGTACATTCTTTAGCATATAATAATCTTCATATAAAAGTGTTTTGCCTGCAATTCCATATTTGCCTTTTTCAAGCAGATGACTTAATCTATCTATCGCTTCTCTTTGTTCAGTTGTCATTTCTTTCAACTCCCATCTTTTCGGAATATATAAACTTGTAGTAGCCACC
Source organism: uncultured Clostridium sp. (assembly GCA_902492105.1). Lineage (GTDB taxonomy): Bacteria > Bacillota > Clostridia > TANB77 > CAG-508 > CAG-273. Next base: position 1,439 of record CABUKD010000056.1, on the reverse strand, counting down.
TCTTTTACTTTCTTGCCACCAAAGAAACCAAAACATTGTATTGCATAATATGTCTATTATTTCTTCATTTTCTGACCAGCCACCTGTTGTTAATTCTAATGTCATAATTCCATCTTTTCCTTCAATATCAAATGTTCCATAATCTTGATTCCAATATTTTTCTATTATGCTTACTGCTTTGTGAAAATCATTTGTATTCAATATGCTTTTTTCTTCTTCTGATAACATAGTTATTCCTCCTCATAAATATAATACAATGTTTGTTTTCCATAATCTTGACATACTTGATTTTCAATTCTGCAACCTTTTGCTGTTTCCCAACCTTTCATAAAATATACTACATCTGCTTTACTCATAAATTCTATTGATTTTGCCAAATAATATATTCCTTCATTGCAACCTTTTGGTGCATTTTCTGATATAATTGTATCAATTACTTCAAAATTGTCTTTTTCCATTCTCCTTACTATTTTTTCTCTTTCTTCTCTTATTTCTTCATTTGTTTTGCCTCCCATAGGTTGACTTATCATTATTCGCATTTTTTTATCTTTATCCAATTAAATCACTCCTCTATCCAATCTGATTTTTTATCTATAATTTACTCTCATTATATAAGCATGTTCCATTGGATTACTTTCAATAGATAATTTTAAGTCTTTCATTTTGTCTATTCCAAAATAATCTATCATCATTCCACCTTTTAAATTACCTATTTGATTTGTTATTGCAAATTTTATAATGTTTTCATATAATTGTTCTTTGCTTGAATTTTCTATTTGTTTATTTAATAATTTAGTTTTTAAATCATTTATTTCTTCTTCTAATTGACTTATTCTTTTATTACATTTTTTTACTTTACCTTTTACACTCATCTAATCATCTCCTAACTTTATATCTTTTAACTCTTCTTTCAATTGTTTGATATGTTCTTTGCAACAATCTTTGCCATTTAATTTATTAGTACATTTTTCACATAAATATTTATCGCAAGTTGATGGCTCTATTTTCCCTTTTCCATATAAATCAAAAGTTTTTCCTGTTATATAATCACACAAATATTTTGCTTTTCTTTTTCCACATTCCATACAAAGTCCTAATTCTAATTGTTTGGTAATGCTTTTTACGGGAATATCTAATTCTTCATCTTTGTTCATAAGACTCCTCCTTATTCCACTTTATATAAACGACTTTCTGCTAATTCCCACTCAAACTCTGTAAAATCGTCATTACTTGTTCTTATTCTATCAAGTAAATCTATTTCTGTTATTCTGCGAAATTCTCCTTCTCCATCTTTCCAATAATAGTCCTTAATTTCTTTTTGTTCTACAATACATTGTATAATTTCTTCTAACATTTCTTTTAGTGTAATATGTTTCACTCTCCCAGCCTCCTTCCACACATTGGGCAGTAGTTTATATCTATATATCTATAACCATATC
>CABUKD010000055.1 GCA_902492105.1 uncultured Clostridium sp. | reverse complement strand
TAAGACTTATTTGTTCAAACCCCAGAAAAAATTTCTGGGGTTTGTCAACAGTCTGGAAGGATCCTTTTGGATCCTTTTTTTGTAATTTATACTTGTAGTAAAATCGTTTTTTAGTATGTTAAAAAACTACATGATACCCATACGTTTTGCAAATTGTTTACCTTTTTTCATCATTTTCTTTTTGTTTTGTCCCATAGTTTCTGCATAAACCATTGCTACACCAGCTGTTACAATTCCTCCAATAAGCATACCTTTGATAAATTTCATAGTTAATAAGCCTCCTTTTTACTTTTTAGCAGTGTTTTTTTAGTATTTTTCATAGCTTTAAATACACCACTTTTTTTATTTCATTTCATTATTCTTATTATGTCTTATTTTTTCTTTAATATACATTTTGTACCAGGAATATATTTCATATATGGCAATTGTTAGCAAAAAAGTTCCAAATAGTTTTTTTAAAACTCCTACTTCCATATGACTACTAATGTTAGCACTAATACTGGCACCTATAATACCTGAAATTACAATGGGAATTGCTTGTTTCCAAAGGATATTTTTATTTTTGATTCCAACAATAATTGCTGCAATTGCAGTTGGAATAAAAAATACTAAATTTGTAGCTTGTGCAATGTGTTGATCTAGATTCATTAAAAGAGAAAGGAGAAGAATTAAAATAGTTCCTCCTCCCATTCCTATTCCGACTAATAATTCCTGAAATAAAACCTATTAGTATCTCCAACATTTTCTTCTTCATTCCTTTTTAGCACAAAATGAATTTTACCCTTTTATATTTCATTCTTCTATTGTACAAGCATATGAATACTAGCATAAATTAAAAATCCAGTAAAAATAATTTTTAAATATTTATCTGGTACTTTATTTAAAAGCTTTGCTCCTAACAATCCTCCGAATAATTCCACCTAATGCACATAGTATTCCAATTTTCCAATGAATATAGTTACTTCTTCCATAAAAAAATGCAGTAACTACTACCATTGGCAAAATACAAAAAATAGATGTTGCTCTTGCTTGCTTTGGCTGCATTTTTAAAGTATATAAAAAGGCAGGCACTAAAATAAGTCCTCCACCTGCCGTAAAAAGTCCGCTAATCACACCTGCTATAAGACCTACTAATATTTTTTTAATCATTTTTTCCTCATTTTTATTTTTTATTAGTATGTCCTCTTTCCACTTAATTATACACTTTTTTCTCTAATTACCATATTTTTTATATTTGCATAATTTATTTTTATTCTGGATTTGTATTTTTTTGTCTAATTTTTGCCATCTCATTTTCGGCAAGTTCTGTTAAAATTAAGTCACATTTCAACATTTGTGCAATAATATGATTTCTTAACTCTTCTTCTTGAATGCGATCTGTGGCATCTAAAAATCTTTGTAACTGATTTAGGTATCTTTTGTTTTTTTCTTTCCAATCTCTTTTTTCATTTTTATTTGATATATGATCTTTTGTAAAAAATCCGTAAAAATTCATTTTACACGCCCCTTTTCTGTTTGTTACTTTTATATGCTTTTTTATTACTTCTATCGTTATGTTTGTTTCATGATATGTAATTTTAATACATCTCGTGGTAAAATACAAGCATAAGACAAAATACGACAAAATTCACCAAAAATTCATAATAGAAAGGTTGTAATACATGATTAAAATAAAATTATCTGATTTACTTGGCAAACATAAGATGACACAAAAAGCATTAGCAAACCTTACCAAAATTAGACCTGCTACTATTTCTAAAATGTATTATGAGGAAACTAAGAGAGTAGATATTGACCAACTAAACCAAATTTGCCATGCGTTTAATTGTGAAATATCTGATCTATTAGAATACATTCCAGATTCTAAAGAAAAAGATGTGAAAGAAAGTAATTCTAAAGAGAAGTAGCTTTTATTTTAAAGATTAACTAATAAGTTTTATTCATTATATCAAAAGACACTAGAAAATTCTAGTGTCTTTTGATATTTTCTTTACTTTTTGTGTAAAATATTTTTCACTTGTAGAATTTTTTGATTTGCTTATGAAACAATTTAAAAATAATGATTTAAAATATCTTTATATTTTGATTGACTATAAAATATTTTTAAATTTTTTGCTAAGTTTTCAAAATTGTTTGTAAATTTCCTACTAAAAAGTTGACATCTTCCATGGTATTATCTTTTCCAAAAGTGACTCTCAACGTTCCATTTGCTAAGTTAGCAGGCAAACCTATAGCAGTTAATACATGAGAAGGGGCTGCATTTCCTGTACTGCAAGCAGAACCTGCAGAAGCACAGATTCCTTGTTCATCTAAGGAAAATAATAACTTTTGTGCATTGCTATTGGCAAAAGAAAAGTTTGCATTTCCTGGTAAACGTTTTATTCTATCACCATTGAGTTTAGCATTTGGTATTACTTTTTCTACTTGTGTAATATAAGTATCTCTTAATGTTATTAACTTTTGATTATATTCTTCAAATTGTTGATAAATGTTTTCAATAGCCTTTCCTAAGCCTACAATTTCTGCTACATTTTCTGTACCAGCTCTTTTGTCATGCTCTTGGTGTCCTCCATCTTGTATTTTTTCAAATGCAATTCCTTCTTTTATATATAAAGCTCCTACACCTTTTGGTGCATAGAATTTATGACCCGACATAGAAAGTGCATCTATTTGCATTTGTTCTACATTTATCTTTACATTTCCTATTGCTTGCACTGCATCTGTATGAAAAATAATATGATGTTGTTTTGCAATTTGTGCTATAACTTCAATTGGCTCAATTGTTCCTATTTCATTATTAGCGAACATAATAGAAATTAAAATAGTTGTAGGGCGAATACTATTTTTTAATTGTTGTAAATCAATAAAACCATTTTCATCTACATTTAAATAAGTTACTTCGAATCCCTGTTTTTCTAATGCTTGGCAAGTATGTAGAACTGCAGGATGTTCAATTTTACTGGTAATAATATGGTTTCCTTTTTGCTTATTTGCATATGCAATACCCTTAATAGCTAAGTTATCGCTTTCACTTCCACAAGAAGTGAAATAGATTTCTTTTGGCTTGGCACCAATAGCAGTAGCCACTCTTCTTCTTGCTTGTTCCATAGCTTTTTTGGCTTGTCTTCCAATGCTATACATAGAAGAAGCATTACCATATTGCAAAGTAAAAAAAGGAAGCATTTCTTCTAAAACTTCTTTACTGACAGGTGTAGTAGCTGCATGGTCAAAATATCGAATCTTCAAAATCCTCACTCCTAAATTGATATATTTTTTTATAAATTGCTTTTATGTTCCTATCTCTTAAATTTTTATTATTACTTTTTTGCAATTTATTTTTATTTCTATTATATGTTATATTTTTTAGTTTATTTCTTCTATTGCTATTATGTTTCACTTTTTCTAATTTATACAAAAAAGACATGGTTCATTTCCATGTCTTTTTACATTCAATAAAGTGTAACCAACTTAAAGTGCTACAAGTACCGGACGAAAGCCATAATAAGGATTGGCATCGCCATTGTTGCCCACGAAAAAGAACAGACCTGCACTGGACGAATCCCCATGATGACCTCCACGACGAAAGATTGGACTACCCGAGTAAGGAAAGACTGAGTAATCGCTGTACCACGATTCACTACCAATTCCGTTAGCAGATGTCTCGTACACGTCATCTCCATATTTATTTGATGCTGCTGTATAATTATCTGTACTACTATCTGCTGCTACTCCCACTGAATATATATCTTTCGTATAATTTGCTCCTTTTACTAAACTTGAACCATAATAACTTAAGCTCACATTATTGTTTGCTACATATGCTGCTGTATATTCATATGCTCCTCCACTCATATCATATACTCCATATACGTTTCCTGTAGTACTTGCTTGTGGACCATTTC
>CABUKD010000054.1 GCA_902492105.1 uncultured Clostridium sp. | reverse complement strand
TAATCGTACAAATTGCATTTACTTTACAGAATTGCTTTTAACTTTTCACTTGACGAATTTTATTAACCTCTTTATAAATTTTAGTAAAATTTTCTTTATTACTTGTTAAGTCATCCACTGTTGCTAAAAATGCTTCATATTGTGGATCTTTAAAATACATTTTTTGAATAGCATATCCATCTTTTCCAAATTTTTGAATAATATGTCTTCTAGAATCTTCTATAATTTCTTCTAAGGTAAAGCTGGGATTATGTGCCTTAGTATAGGTATAAGTTCTTTTTAATACCATGTTAACATCTGTATTTCTATCTGCTGACGAAACAATTTTACCATAGATACTTCTAGGTTCATATTCTGAGCTTGCTCTATGGTCTGCTACCGCTTCTGACATAATTTTAATTTGTTCTTCTGTAAAAATTTTTTTTAGTTCTTTATCTTGTAATAGCATTTCTGCAGATACTTTTTCATGATTTTTGGCATCTATGTGATGGCCTATGTCATGATAAGCGGCAATAGTATACACCATGTCCATATTTATATCTGGTACTTGACTTGCAAACTTTAGGCTTCTTTCAATCACATAATTAATATGTTCTATTCTATGTCCTTCTTCATTTTTTGCATACTCTGGAAACAACTGAGTTTGAATATATTGTTTTAGTTCTTCATTCATTGTTCTCTTCCCCCCCTTTATATTAATTTACACCATTATAGCATTCTTTGTCAATTGGTTGTCAAAATTCTCCGTCCCCATTGACACCCATTGACACATTAACATTTACGAAATTTCTTATAAAATATTGAAAATATTATACTAATATTATATAATACTTTAAATTTACTTTCATAATCCTCTTTTACATCTTCAGTTTATTTATCAATCAACTAAGTTAAAAATTTTTTAGGAGGTAATAAATGATGAGCAATGTACTCCAATCGATAGGTTGCATCTTAACAGTATTCATTGTGGTGGTAGGATATGTAACTGCTTTTTTGCGGTATAAAGCCAAAAAGAAATATGAAAATGCGGAGCAATGGTTATTGGCAGATTTGCTTATGTTTTCTATGATTGGAATCATAATATTAATAATCTTTTGTGCAATATCACTCATCATTTGAAGTTATTTATTAGCGGACTTCCAATTTGGAAGTCCGCTTAAAAAGGAGCTATTTTTATGACAAGTTTTGTGTTAAAAGTAATTGCTATGATTACAATGGTAATAGACCATTTAGGGAATGCTTGGCTAAAGCATACAACAGAAATGAATGTAATAGGAAGAATTGCCTTTCCCATTTTTGCTTTTCAAATTTCAGAAGGCTATACACATACTAAAAACCTAAAAAAATATTTTTTTAGGTTAACTTTGTTTGCTTTTCTTTCTCAAATTCCATTTATGCTTTTTCGTTCTCTTTATACTACAGGCTTTGCCCTTAATATCTTTTTTACTTTAACAGTAGGATTATTAGCTATTTTTTGTTATGATAAGTTTACTTCTAGCACTCTTTCCTTTGTGAAAAATGAAAAAATAAATTGGACCATAAAGCATTTGCTTGGTATTTTTCCTGCTATTCTATTTGGATTCATTGCAGAATATGCTTGTTTTGATTATGGCTTTTTTGGCATTGCCACTATCTTTTTATTCTATATTTTTAGAAATCATAAATTTTGGATGTGCAGTTCTTTTACTTTAGCTTGTATCATAAAATATGGACTTAATATTTATTTTTATGGTTATCACTATTTATATGTTTTATTAGGACTATTTACGGCATTATCCCTTGTATTTATTTGCTTATATAATGGAAAACAAGGTAAAAAGATAAAGTATTTTCTTTATGCTTTTTACCCTGTTCATTTGCTTTTATTATATTTCCTATTTGGTATTATTCCTACTCTATAACAGCCATTAGCACTTATTAATAAAGTGGTTAAAAATCTTCATCTCGAATGAGACTAAATGACAAGATTGTCAAAATTCTCCGTCCCCATTGACAAAATTCTCCGTCCCCATTGACAATTAGTTTTGTGTTGCATAATTAATGCCCCTTGCTACCACACTAGACATATTTTCAATAAGCTCGTCGATTTCCTTTGGTGTTACAATAAAATTGTAATCTGCTGGTTGCAATACGTCTTTAATCATTTGGTATTTATCTTCTTCTTGCAATTGATTTAAAAAGTCATTGGAATGTGCTTCTTCTTGTAATTTTTGAATAAATAAGTCTAAGCTATCTGCTGCGATTGTTGCCGCTTCTACTACAGTTGGTACTCCTATTGCAATTACTGGAACTCCTAAAGTATCTATGGTTAATTCTTTTCTTTTATTTCCTACTCCTGCTCCTGGAATAATACCAGTATCTGCAAGTTGTACTGTACTACTAATTCTTTCTATACTTCTAGAAGCTAAAGCATCAATGACAATTAATAGTTTTGGATGAATATTATCTACTATTCCTTTTAAAATTTCTAATGTTTCAATTCCTGTTGTTCCAAGTACTCCAGGAGATACTGCACTAACTGGTCTTGTATTATTTTTGTCTAATACTTCTGGCATATAATGTAAAATATGTCTTGTTACATCAATATCTTGAATTACCTTAGGTCCTAAGGCATCTGGTGTTACATATAAGTTTCCAAGCCCTACCACTAAAATATCATCTAAATTTGCTACTAGCTGTGAAATTAATTGCTTTAGTTCCTTTGTAACCGCTTCAGAAGCTTTTTGAATTTCATCTTCTCCTGCTATTTTCAAATTTTTAATATCTATGGTAATATAATGCCCTTTTTTCTTTCCAATTGCTTGTTCACCATTTTCATTTAGTACAGTTACCTTTGTAATGTGAATACTTTCTCCAAAATCTTCTTCTTGGGTTTGAATTCCATCTACTTCTTCTGCTATATTATTTGCCTTACGGTATAAATCACGTCTTTCTAGCGCTAAGTCTGTTCTAAAATTCATCATAAAAATATACCACCTTTTCTTTATCATTTATTGTTTATTATTCCTATAAATCTAAAACTTATAGAAAAATAATAATTTATCATCATTTCTTTTATTTATTGTTCGAAAAGTTGGTATATTTTATTCATTTATCATTAAATTTTTAAAATTTCTATTTAGTATTATTACTACTCCTTTATTTGTATTCCTTGTTTATTCTAACGACTCTCTATTTTTCATCATCCGCATTGCTAAAACATTGTATACATAAACAAATGGCGTCTTTAAATCCCCTTTTGTAATTTTTTTCGCTATAATAAGCAATTTGTAGTTCATAATTTTCAATTAGCAATTCTATTTTATTAATAATCTCTTCTTTCTCATTTAATATCTCTTTATTTACCAATTGATTATTTTCTATTTTTTGAAATTGTTTTTCTATTGCTTCTTCTACTTCTTCTAAACTTACTTTATTTAATTGTTTCTTTAAATTTTCTTTCATTTCTTTGTTTTCTTGCTCTAATTCTTCTTGTCTTGCCAAATAAATCTTGTCCAACATATCTAATTTTTGATTTATTTTATCCGTAAACTCCATGCTCTCCCTCCTTTTCTTGTCGTGATAAGTATTTTTAAACTGAATACTTCTACTTTTATTATAACAATAACTATTAAATTTATGCAATCTATTTTTAAAATATTTTTTCACGACACTTGTAGTAATTTAAAAGGTTGTATGAATTTATTTCACTTATAGGTAATTTTATTTTACTCTCATAGTGTATTCAATGTTTTTCATTAAGTGTATATAATTAGAATTATAAATATAGTGATAGGAATTATCAGAAGGTGAGTAGAACAATGAAAAATGATTTAGAAGTTGGAAATAGAATTAGGAATATTCGTGAAGGATTACATATGACTAGAAATGTATTTTCTGAAAATATTAATATTTCTGAATCTTATTTAACCCAATTAGAACTTGGAAATAAATCTTTAGGTATGAACACATTAATTTCTATTTGTGATTATACTGGTTGTTCTGCTGATTATATTTTATTTGGAGATGAAACAAATAATAAGTTAAATAAAAAAATTGTTCACATTTTAAATGATTTATCACCTCATTCTTTACAACTTTCTTATGATATTATTCGCTCTATTAAGACACATGTGGATATTTAAAGAATT
>CABUKD010000053.1 GCA_902492105.1 uncultured Clostridium sp. | reverse complement strand
TAAGACTTATTTGTTCAAACCCCAGAAAAAATTTCTGGGGTTTGTCAACAGTCTGAGAAGCTAATTAAATAGCTTCTTTATTTTCATTTACTTCTGATGCGGTTTCTTTTTCTTCATTTCCATCTTGGTTTGCAATCTCTAAGCTAGATACAGATACTTCATAAGCCACTTTCTTTTCTACTGTTCCATCTTCATATTTTTTCTCGTATTCTCTAGATTGTACTCTACCTACAATTCTTACTTCTGTACCAACTGGTACATTTTCACAAAATCTAGCATTTCTTCCCCATGCAATACATGGAATATAGTCTGATTTGTTATAAGCTCTGTTTACAGCTAATAAAATATCTGAAATTTCTCTTCCAAATGGTGTTTTACGATAAATTGGTTTCTTGCAAATAAAACCATCTAAAACAACTTCATTAGAAATTTGATCTTTTCTAAATTCTACTTCTTCTTCTTGATTTTCTAAAAATTGAATGTCTTTCACAAATACTGTTAAAATTAATCTGTTTTTTTCATGGTCATAACTATTATAAGATCTAAATTGACCTTCTATTTCTAGTTTTGCTCCTACTGTAATATCTTGATTTGTTAATAATCTTTCTGAAATTGTTACTGGAATGTTGTCTGCGTTTCCACTTAAACGTGGTACGCTTAAATCAAATATGTAAAATTTTTCTCCATAAATTTCATGACTAAATTTTTTCTCGCTTGTTACCTTTCCTACCAATTTTAAATGGTTATTATCATCATAATTTGTATTCACTTTTTTTCCTCCCTACCTTTGTTTCTTATTTAGTTTATTCATAGTAAGTATAATTTAGACTAATTCCTAGTCACATTTTATATTATACTATGTTTTTTTGGTTTTGTCTACATAAAATGTTAATTTTTTCTTTTATTTTTCAATTTTTTTGCTTAATTTAGGGCTTTTTTCTTGTTTTTATTACTAATAGCTTTAACTTAACAGAAATATTTTTGTATTTTTTTACTTTTTATAGTATTATTTTTCTACTTATTTTCTATTTTATCTGTTTATACTTTTTCATTTACTGATATTAATTATTCCCTAAAAGCACTTTGAGACTAATAAATTCCATTAAAGCATAGCTATTAACTTCTTGGTTTGTTTGAATTTCTATTTCTTGTGGTTCAATGATTCCTCCCTGCAAATTTTTGATCCCTCTTTGTAAACAAATTAACATTTTCTGTTCCTCTACACTAGAAGTTGTAATGGTTGCCTTTGAATTAAAACCATACGTAATAAGGTTTAAAGTTAAATTTTCTAACAATTCCATATTTTCCTTAATGTCTGTATTAAAAATTAAATAGTCTGACTTTTCAATAATAGCTTTAAATTCTGTATTGTTTTTTGACATCTTTTTTCCAATGAGAATAATAGAAAATTTGATATTTGTTAGGTTTTGAATAGAATTTTCTTTTAAAAAAAAGATTTGATTTTCTGGTAACATAGCAGTTAGTTTTTGCTTTAAATAAGGTTCATTGGCACTTTGTGTATAAATTCCTATCAAAGACATTTTTATAAACTCCTTTTATCTAGGTTTAGTATGAACCTCTTTTTTAGAGTTTATTCATAAAAATAACATTTATTGTAATTTTTTACTTTCTATTTCTTATACAATAGAAGTTTATTGTGCTCTCTGCGTTCCAGTACTATCGATAATATAATTGTCTTGATAAATAAGTTCTGATACAGGAACTACTGTATAGCCTGCTTGTTTGATATTTTTCAAAATCATATCTAAACTATCCGCTGTATGTTTCGTACCGTTATGGCATAAGATAATAGAACCATTTTTTAATTTACCATTTAATCTGTTCCACATTTCTTCCCCTGTTAAGCCAGTATAGTCTAGCGTATCTAAATTCCACTGGATTGGTAAGTGTCTAGCAGATTTAGCCGCTCTAATTACAGTATTATTATATTCTCCATATGGTGCACGGTAAAGTATAGTTTTTTTATTTGTTATTGTCTCTATTTTTTTTGAACATTCTAATATTTCTTTACTATTTTCTTCACTACTTAAATTATTTACATGTGGATGAGTATTAGAATGATTACCAATTTCATGACCAGCATTTGCAATTTTTTTAACCGCTTCTGGATATTTGTCTACCCAATCTCCTACAATAAAAAAAGTAATTTTAACTTGATTATCTTCTAATGTTTTTAAAATACTATCAATATCATCTGCATTCCATGCACAGTTCATAGTAAGGGCTACTTTCTTTTCTGCTGTATCTACACAATAAATAGGAAGTTCTCTGGCTTGGCTTGCAGTAAGAACAGTATCATGATTGTTTACTAATGCTAAAGCAAATAAAAATAGAATAATAACCGTACAAAATGATACTAGATAGGAATATATTTTTTGCTTATTAAATACAATAAACATATATTTTGCCTCCTAATGGTAAAATATATGTTTATCTTTTTAAAATTATGATTATTTTTAAGTTTTTTCATTTAAATATAAAATTTTTTACATAGATTGATACTTTTTATACTAATAATTCTGTTTCTTCTTTTACCAGTTTTGCTTCAATATTTTCGCCTAATAAAATACTTGCTACCTCGTTAAATTTATGTTCTGTTTCTGTTAAATAAATTTGTAATGTAGTTTGATTGGATTGTGATAACATATCTTGTTTTTTTAATATTTTTTCTACTTCTTGTGCCACATGTGTTCCAATATTAATTACTTCCACTTTTTTACCTAGTTGTTTTTGAATTATTTCTTTTAATAATGGATAATGTGTACAGCCCAAAATTAGGGCTTCTCTATTTTTAAATGATTTTATGTATTCTTTTACTGCTAGTTTTGCTATTTTATTCTCATACCATCCCTCTTCCACCATTGGCGCCAAAAGAGGACAAGCAACACTTTGTAAGTCAAGTTCTAGAATTCTTTTAGATAATTCTTTTTCCCATCCTTTACTACGAATGGTTCCTGCTGTTGCCATTACTCCAATTTTCTTTTTATTTGTTTTATATATGTAATCTACTGTTGGTTCTATCACTCCTATAATAGGAATAGAATATAAATTCTGCACTTCTTCTAGAGCTTGACTAGTAGCAGTTCCACAAGCAATTACTATCATTTTTACATTTTGTTTTTTTAAAAATTCCATGGCATTTTTAGTTAGCTCTATAATAGTCTGTTTTGATTTACTTCCATAAGGGAAACGTTTGGTATCTCCTAAGTACACAAAGTTTTCATGTGGCATTTTTTTTCTTAGTTCTTTTAAAACTGTCATACCACCCACTCCTGAGTCAAATACGCCTATTGGTCTATTATCCATTTTTCTCTTCCTTTTCTTTTTTAATTTGTTTGCTTTTCTATTATACTGTACTTATTGGAAATTTACCATAGTTTGGATGTTTTTTATTCTGTTTTTTATCTACAATAGCTTCCTCTTTCCAAAATATATTCATCCAATATTGGTAAACCATAACATTTTAAGTCACAAATTGTCGAATTTTGCATACAATATAATATAACCAAATAGAAAGGAAGGATAAAATGATGGAATACGAAAAATGTGTATGCCCAGTTTTAGATGTAGACGGCATTATCGCTACAGGAAAACAATTTGATTTAAACATTACTTTACCAGAAGATAACAGAGCTGTTATTTATGGAATAATTAAAGATTGCTATGGTGATCCTGTTGCAGATGCAGTTGTAAAATTAGTAGAGGTTGTTTGTGAATGTGGAGAAGAGGAAAGAAGACCTGTTTCTCATACTTTTACAGATAAAGAAGGCGAGTTTGTTTTTGGACCTTTATGTGCTAACCGTTTATATGAAATTGATGTATGGGTTGATAGAGTAAAACATTGTAAAGTATGTACTACTTGTAAACGTGAAGGAAAATGCTTAAAAGGCATAGAACTTGACTGTCCTCCATGTGAAAAACCATGTGATGATAAACACTGTGATAAGCACTGCGAGAAACCATGTGATGATAAACATTGTGACAAACACTGTGAAAGACCTTGTGATGATAAGCATTGCGAAAAGCCATGCGATGACAAACATTGCGACAGACCTTGCAGATAAACTAAAAGAAGGATCCTTTTGGATCCTTTCAGACTGTTGACAAAGTTCAAAAAATTTTGTTAATAGTCTTTTCTTTTGGCATA
>CABUKD010000052.1 GCA_902492105.1 uncultured Clostridium sp. | reverse complement strand
GTTTTTTTGCATTCTTCTCTTGCTCTTTTTTTAATTCTCTATAACCATCCATTTCATTAACATGAATATCTTTATTTCTACCCTTTTGCTTTTTCTTTAGAGTTGCATTTTGTACAAAAACTTCATTAAACTTTTCAATACAATATGCTCTCATTTTATCTTGTAAAGTCTTTAAAGACTCTTTTGTAAATATCTTTGATTTTGCAACTTGTTTCTTCATTCCATTCTTATATCCATCTTTTACAGGTATTCCAACTAAATGCATATGTGGAGATGTTTCATCATAATGTACTACTGCATTTGCTACTTTAAAATCTGGTACAACTTCCATTAATTTATAAATTTGATCCTTATATACTTCTGTCATTTGTTTTTTATAGTCCATTGTTTTATCATTCCAAAAATCCATATCTCCAAGTTCAATTATTAATTCACAAGCTAAATCATGTTTACTATCTTTTGATATATGATTAAAATAATCTCCTATTTTTCTGTCCGCTCTTGTTTGCTTATTATCATATTCTAATTGTGCTTGTAGAAATTCCTTTTGATACAGATTTTGAACATCTTTAAATAAATCATTTGTACCATATACAACTTGAATATCATCTGTTTTATGGTCATAATCTCGTAAGTTATGCTTATTAACTTTTGATAATTGTTGTGCATTTTGAATTGCATTATTACTAAATGATGTTGTACTTGAGCCATTTCCTTTTGCAACTTTTTTTGCTACTTTAGACCTATTTTTATCACTACCTAAATGAATAGAATATGCAAGTTCTTGTACCATAAATTGCTCCTTTCAACATATATACTTCGTAGAATTTTCTCTAAAAAGCTTCTTTGAATATACTTAGAATTAGCAATGTATAAATAAAAATTGTGATGCTTTATACAAGTTTTATTTATACATTATTTTATAAAAAAGGAACTTAAAAAATGTTTTTTAGATACTAATAAAATCATTTTTTGAGTTTTATTTTGAACTGTAAAAGGAACTTTTTAGTGACTTTTTGGTTCAAAATAAGGTGGCTTTTTTATAAAATGTTCCGCTAATTCGATGCCTCGCAGAGCCCCCGAGTTTTGATAGTATGTCAAAACTCATAGGGGGTTAGGAATTTTGACATAAGACAAATTCCTGCTTCGTTGCATTTCTTCGAAATGCTTCCTCAGCTATAGCTATTCTTCGGAGATTTCTTCTTTATCTTCTGTTTGTTCTTGCTTATATAAAACTAAATCAGATACTTCTTCCAAATAATCATCTAATTCATTTTTATCTGTAACACCTTTTTCACGATATGATACTGCACCCAATTTTCCTCTCACTTTACCTTTTGCATCTTTTATAGGAAAATTTTTGTTATTATCAACAAATACTGTTCTAATTAATTTTTCATTTCCTTTTTCTCTTGGCATTGTAATCATACTATCATCTTGAACATAGGAATGAGTCCAATCATAAATATCTTCATAATATTTTACATCATAATATTCTTTTAAATGTTCAACATATTCATTTAATTCTTTCTTTGTAATTCTTGGTGTACTTTTTATTACAGATATACCTTTCATATCATCTGTTGGTTTTGCTAAGTCAATACAATCAGCTTTATTTAATTTTTTTAGTTCATCTAGGTATCTACTTCTAAAATTTATTTTTATAATTTTGAAGCCATCATTTTCTTCATCTTTTTCAAGTACCATTGACTCAATAAATTTAGAAATAAATTCTTGCTTTTCAATTTTAGTTTTTGCATTCCATTCTGCTTTTAAATCTTCTACAAAACTATCACTATTTAATCTGGATTCAATTTCAAAATCTCTATCAGCCATAATCTTCATTAAAGAAAAGTGTTCTGTGTCTATTTCCATATTCTTCATTTTGTCTTGCTCTAATTTATTAAGCTTGTCCTCAATACTTTTATAGTCTTCTGCAAAATCTTCCATTTCTACTATTCCAGACATAAATGCTTTCTTAATTCTATTTCTCTGCTTCTCTAATTCTGCAATCTCTTTATCAATATTTTCTGTGTTAATTTCTTCTTTTTCTGCTAATATAGGATAGAAATATTTTTTAACGACTTCATCATATTCTACTAAGCTAAGAATAAAGTTTAATAAAACTTCTTCTATTTTATCTTCTCTAAAATACAAATGACAATCCGCACAATTATAATACATATATTTTTTCTTTTTACCACCAGCACCTTTACAAAGCATTAACTTACCACATTTAGGACAAATAAGTTTTTGAAAGAATATATAGACTCTATCTCTTGAAAATGATTGCATGTTCTTTTCTTTTTGAATTTGTATTTCTTCCCATTCTGCTCTTGTTATAATAGGAGCTACAACATCTGGATATACTTCTTCTTTACTTGAATCTTTAGAAGTTTTATTTCTAACATAATCTCCTACATATATTCTATTATTTATAATTGTTCTAACTGCTGCCTCAGTCCATTTGTTATGCTCTGGATATAAAACCTTTTCTTCATCTAATATACAAGATATTTGATAATAACTTTTCCCCTCTAAGTACATATTAAATATTCTTCTTACTATATCTTTTGTATTAGGATCAAGTTTAACAACTTTATCTGAATCCCTATAATATCCAAGTGGACAAGTTCCAGGTAGATGACCTGCTTTAATTGCACCACTCATTCCAAATTTTGTTCTTTCAGATACAACTTCTATCTCTAATTGAGAAAGAACCGTTAACATTCTAACAAAAAATCTTCCATTTGCTGTTGAAGTATTTACATCATCTCTTTCACATATTAAATAGCAATCATATTTTTCAAGTTCTGCAATTAATAACTCTAAATCTCTTACTGAACGAGTTACTCTATCTAGCTTATATGCAACAATATAATTTATCTTTCCCTTTCTCATATCGTCCATCATTTCTTGAAATCCAGGTCTATGTTCCATATCTTTTGCACTTATTCCAGCATCTTGGTAAACTTTAAATATTTTATATTCTTTAAAGTCACATAGTTGTCTTAATTTTTCTTCTTGTTCTACTAAAGAAAATCCTTCTCTTGCTTGGTCTTCTGTACTAACACGAATATATATACCTGCAATCTTTGGTTTACTCTCTTGATTTTTTGAATCCATTTATTAAATTACCTCCTGAATAACAATATAAATATAAAAAAGAGTATTAGAAGCATCTTGTATTTGCTAAACTAATACTCTAAATATATTTTATGTTGTTTTAATGTTAGTAGAAAAAGTAAATACACTTAAAATATTAGTTTACCATGTCTTGTAGTTTAGATATTGGATACTTATTTTGTAGATTATCTATATAGAAATATTCATGATTATTAAAGAACAGAAATAATTTTTCTTTAATAATTACTCTGTGTGGTTCTACATAAGCTAAATTAGTATGCTCAATAATTTTTAAACTACCGTTCTTTATCATTGGTACACAATTATTAAAAGTGCAAGCCCATTTTATCTTTGAACGTAATTCATCAGTCATATTAATTTTTCTTTTAACGATATCTATCATATCACAAAAACCTCCTTTTTTCAAGCATTTCATGAGTTCTTACTATTTGAGGAAATAAATTTATATAAAAATATAAATTAAAATAGTAAAATTTCATGATTTAGAAAACAACTCTATGAAATATTTTTATAAATTTAGGAAATTTTTGTTTATTTGATAGCAAAAAAGAAGATAGTTCTTTAAATCAAACTATCTTCTCTCTCTATGATTTTTATCGAATCTTAAAACTCTTTTATATCAAGACTTTCAAGTGGTTCGACGAAAATCGTCTATGGCTCTCCGTGTTGGACTCGAACCAACGACCTATCGGTTACTGCACTACATTAACTTTCGTTAACATGATATAAATATCATTTGTAGTCTGGACTTTCTCTTTACCATATTTTTTCAAACTTAGGTAGGTGGTGTAAAGTCTCTACACATAGTTTTATTTTAAAACCTTGCTCGGTATTGTCGTGTAATTTTATTTCTTACTTACGAGTTTTACCGACTTAGCCACCTTTTTCATCTATAAGTTTCCTTATAGAGCTGCTAACTTCTTAGGCTTTCGCCTTGCTCGACAGCCGAGCGCTCTACCAACTGAGCTAACGGAGAATTTATAATCTGGCGACAACCTATTTTCTCAGCAGGGTAACCCACAAATATCTTCGGCACA
>CABUKD010000051.1 GCA_902492105.1 uncultured Clostridium sp. | reverse complement strand
CCTTTTCTTTCTTATTATCCTTCAAAACAACCTTAATTAACTCTGCCAACTGCTCCCTCTGCTTATCCGTTGGTGGATTGTAGTCCTTCATGCTAAAGCCTATTTTAGCAAGTCCTAAAGGGTCTTCTTCTATTTCTGGATTACGTATGTCAGATTTGCCCATCAAATAATCTAATGAGCAATTAAATAACTCGCACATCTTTAATTTTATATCATCACTAGGTATTCTATCACCGCTTTCATATTGCGAGATAGAAGCACTAGATGATAAGTTTAATCTTTTTGCTAATTCTATTTGATTTAATCCAAGTCTAATTCTTTCAGATTCAATTCTCTTTCCTAAAATATTATCCATAAAATCCTTCCTTTATAAATTTTACAGTTTGTGAAATCTATTGATATTATAACATTTATTTCACTAGATGTAAAATATTTTCACTAAATGTTAAAAAAGTATTGACAACTTTCACAACTTGTAATATTATAATGACAGATTTCACAAATAGCAAAAATAAGGAGGCGAAAAAATGACAGAAATAGAGAAAAAAAGACAAGAAAAAGGTTACACACAACAATTTATGGCAGATAATATTAATGTTTCTGTGAGTTGCTACAATATGTATGAAAACAATCAAAGAAAAATCCCAAAAGATAAAGCAGAAGGAATAGCAAAGGTTTTAAACTGTAATGTCAGTGATCTTTTTGTGCCTTTTACTTTCACTAACTGTGAAACAAAAGCAAAAGAAATAAGTTAGGAGGCAACAAGTACAAACAGTATGAATAGAAATTTAAAAAAGGAGTTGGTCTTATGAATAAAGAGTATAAAGTAACAAGGCATGTCGCTGATACAACAGAAGAAGAAAAAGAAGAAGTATACAAGCAGTTAGCAGACATTTTCGTAAGAATGGCTCTAAAAGAAAGAGAAAGTGAAAGGAAGTGATAAAAGATGACAAAAGAACAAAAAATATATTGCAAAGTAGGACAAGCAGTATGTAAGACATTAGCATTTATGACAATAACAGGAATTTTTACAGCAATAGGTATAGGATTTTTTATGTAGAAAGGGGTGAGAATATGGAAGTACTTATAACAATTTTAACATTAATAAGTTCTATTCTAATTTTAATTTCAATTATTTTAATAAACAAATTAATTAATCAATTCAAAGACGAAAATAAAGATTTACGTTTTGAAAATGAAGAATTGAATTTGCAATTAAATAATGCAGAAAGAAGAGTAGTGAAATATGCTAGAAAAATCAAAAAAATAGAAGACATTATTATTGAAGCACAAAAAGAAAATGAGTTTGCAGTTATTACACTACAAAACATAAAAAAAGAACTATTTACTGACGCCAATCAAGAAAAATAGTTCTAAAAATTCAAAATAAATATATATGAACTCTTGTGCTTTAAGTATAGCACAGGAAGAAAGGAAAGTCAAATGAAAAACATAGATGAAAAAGAATTAAAACATGCAATAAATAAATACTTAAAAAAAATAGGAATAAGAATAGACATTGTAGGTTTTAAATACTTAGCAGTGATGTTAAAAGAGAAAAATAATAAGAATTTTAGTTGCAGTTTTTATTCAGATATAGCAGAAATATGTAAAACAACAGCTTCAAGAGTTGAAAAAGCAATTAGATATATAACACAAATTCATCAAGAAGAATTAAAAGAACATTTTCAAGTTAATTATAAAATAACGAATAAAGTACTATTTGAACTTGTGAAAAATGAGCTACAAGAAGAACTTGAAAGTTTAGTATGAAACAGGAGTTTTTGTCGAAAATGAAATGTAAAGACTTAAGAATTAGAAGTAAAAAATATGAAAAATATTACTATTGTAGTCATGAGAAGAAAAAAATTAATTTCGAAGATTGTAGAACATGTCAATACAAAGAATATAAACAATACAAGAAAATGAAAACAAAAACTAGCAAATTAAGAAAATTAGAGGCAAATAGAGAAAGTATATTAACAGATGACTTCACGCATTGCTTTCTATGTAAAAAATTTTTAGACAAAAGTAAATGTGAAATTAATAGACATGAGGTCTTTTATGGAACTGGAAACAGAATAATGAGTATAAAGTATAAGTTAGTAGTTCCGCTTTGTGATAATTGTCATACAATAGACAATTTAGCAATACATAACAATTATTTTACAGATTTAAAGCTAAAACAATTAGCACAAAAAGCATTTGAAGAGCTCTATTCACATGAAAAGTTTATAGAGATATTTAAAAATAGTTATTTATAAAAAATGGAGGTAAAAGATATGAAAAGAATTAAAAGTGAAAAAGGATATGTGGATTGGGAATTAGTAGGAGGAGTAATTTTTATAGTAATAGTATTATCAATAATTGGATTTTTTATAGCAGCTTTTTTTGGAAATCTATGTTTAGATTTTGCAGCAGGAAGTCATAGAATAACTCCAACAGCTGTTGATACAGATATGTGGGGAAATTATAAAGTATATTACAGAACTTCTGAATATACACAAAATTCTCAAGAAGATTATTATTACATAAAAAAGGAAGATACAAAATTAGCAGAGCAAATGAAAGAATGTGTTTTGGAAGGAAAAGAAGTTATAGTTTATTATGATGAGTGGGTGGGATTTAAAGGTTTCACAAATCCTAGTGAAGCACCTATAACAAGAATAGAAGAAATAAAAGAAAATTAACATCAAAGGCTAGACATAATTTGTCTAGCCTTATTTGGAAGGGAGCAAAAGAAGATGTCAAAGTACGAGAAAGACAGAAAATTTTATTGGTTACAACTAAAAGAAGATTTTTTTGATGAAGATGCAATAAGTTGGATAGAAGAACAAGAAAATGGAGAAAAGTATTCATTGTTTTATTTAAAACTATGCTTAAAATCTTTAAAGACAAAAGGAATTTTAATTAGACAAGTTGGTAATATGCTCGTTCCTTATGACAGAAATAAACTAGCGGAAATAACAAGAACAGATCCAGACACAGTAACAATTGCGATGAAACTTTTAGAACAAATAGGATTAATAGAAATACTTGAAAATGGAGAAATATATTTAACACAAATTCAAAATTTAATAGGTGCTAAAAGTATTGGAGCATTTAAGAAAGAACAACAAAGATTATTATCTTCAAAGAAAGAAGCGGACAATTGTCCACCTTTGTGTCCACCAGAAATAGAACTAGAACTAGATATAGAAAGAGATATAGATTTAGATTTATCAGAAAAAAAATCAGAAGAAAATAAAATGGTAAATTTTTATAACAACAATATTGGAATGATAACAAGTTTTATTTTTGAAGATATGAATTTTTATCTAAGCAAACGGAATAGAAGAAAATTTGATAATTGAAGCTATGAAAAAAGCGGTAAGTAAAAATATAAGAAATTGGAATTATGCAGCAACAATATTAAAAGATTGTTTAAGTAAAAATATTAAAACGTTAGAACAATACGAAGCAAGTCAATTAGAATTTAAAAATAAGAAAAATAAAGAAGAAAGTAAAACAGAAGAAGAAAAGAAATTAGAAAAAATAAAAAAATTGGAGGAAAGTCAAAATGCAGATAGCTGAATTTGTAGAAGAAACATCTCAAATAGAACAATTCTTTGAAAAAGAATTAACAGACTTTCAAAGAGAGAATTGGTATCAAGAACTCAAATATATAGACATAGAGAGATATAGACAAATTGTGAAACAAGTATTTAGAAAATGCAAATTTATGCCAAAATTAGCAGACATTATAACTATTCAAGAAGAATTACCATATCAACAAAGTAAAAAAGAAAAGCAAAAAGTTGATTGTCAAAAATGTAAAGGAGATGGAGTTATTCTTTATAAAAAAGTAATTGCAGATGGAAATAGAAAAATTGAGTATACATATGTTGCAAGATGCACATGTCAAAATGCAGAAGATTTTAAATATAATGGAACAAAATTAAATGATACAAAAAATAGAAGTAAATATTATATTCCATCCATACAAGAACTAGGAATATAGGAAGGAGAAAAAATGCAAAAGATTAAAATTGAGAATCATCTAAATTCATATAATTTTAAAACAAGAAAACAGTTAGCAGAAGAAACAAATTTAAGTGATAGAGAAGTAAGAAGACAAATAAGTAAATTAAAAAAGAATAGAGTAGTAATTTATAACAGTTCAAGAAGCGGATATAGATTAGCAAGAGAAT
>CABUKD010000050.1 GCA_902492105.1 uncultured Clostridium sp. | reverse complement strand
GCATATAGAAGGCAATTAATAGAGTGGGATTATGAA
Organism: uncultured Clostridium sp.; assembly: GCA_902492105.1. Lineage (GTDB taxonomy): Bacteria > Bacillota > Clostridia > TANB77 > CAG-508 > CAG-273. The sequence continues at coordinate 4,203 of CABUKD010000050.1, read as the reverse complement.
ATAGAAAAAGAAGAATTGAGAAAGGAAGCAAGAGAAGAAGGGTTACAAGAAGGAATACAGGAAGGAATACAAAAAATGGCCATTAAAATGTTACAAAAAGGAATGGATATTCAAACCATTATGGAAATAACAGGCTTAACAGAAGAAGAGATAAAAAGACTTAAAACATAAATTAATCTAGTTTTTTAATAAAAAAGTACTTCTTATATAAAGGTCATGATTTTTTTCACTTTTTACTTGAAAAATCTACCAAAACGTGTTACAATAAAAAACATAGAAAAAGCGATGAAAAAGAGGAGTAGGTTTTAACTAACTAGAAAAGAGAACAGAAGTGGGTACGCTGAAAGCTTCTGATAGAATAGAAAACCGAAGGTAGCTTTGGAGCTAATAAACTAAAAAACATTTTAAATCATAAAATGAATAGGTTTATTCGTGTAACTTGCGTTAAAAGTAATTAAGAAAGCAAATTTATTTAAAATTTGTTAAATTAAGGTGGTACCGTGAGATATATACCTCGCCCTTATTCTGGGGGCGAGGTTTTTTGTATTAATGCAAAGAATAAAAAGTCAATATTCGGGTAAGGTATACTAAAAATACTTACTAAAATAATCTAGTACTACCTATAAAAAAGGAGGACAGAACAATGAGTCAAAAACATGAATTAGAAGGAAAGTTTAATCCAAAAGATTTTGAAGAAAAAATTTACCAAAACTGGGAAGAAAAGGGATATTTTAAACCATCAGAAGATAAAACCAAAATCCCATATACAATAGTAATTCCGCCACCAAATATTACTGGTAAACTACACATGGGCCATGCACTAGATAATACCATTCAAGATATTTTAATTCGATATAAAAGAATGCAGGGTTTTAACACTTTATGGGTTCCTGGTACCGACCATGCGGCAATTGCAACAGAAGCAAAAATAGTAGAAAAACTAAAAAAAGAAGGAATTTCTAAAGAAGACTTAGGAAGAGAAGGTTTTTTAGAAAAAGCATGGGAATGGAAAAAAGAATATGGTGGTACTATTTTAAAACAACTTAAAAAATTAGGTTGTTCTTGTGACTGGGATAGGGAACGTTTTACCATGGATGAAGGGCTTTCTAATGCGGTAAAACATGTTTTTGTTAATTTATATAACAAAGGACTTATCTATAAAGGAAAACGTATGATAAACTGGTGCCCTTATTGTAACACTTCCATTTCTGATGCAGAAGTAGAGTATGAGGAAGAGGCTACTCATTTATGGCATATTCGTTATCCTATTAAAGGGCAAGAAGGGCAATATGTAATTGTGGCTACTACAAGACCAGAAACTATGCTTGGGGATACAGGTATAGCAGTAAATCCAACAGATGAAAGATACCAAGATTTAGTTGGCAAAACTGTTATTTTACCAATTATGAATAAAGAAATTCCAGTTATTGCTGATGAATTTGTAGAAAAAGAATTTGGAACAGGTTGTGTAAAGCTAACTCCTGCTCATGATGTAAACGATTATCAAGCTGCACTAAAGCATAATTTAGAAATTGTCCCTGTTTTTGACGAAAACTTTAAAATGGGAGACTTGGCACCTGAATATAAGGGTATGGACTTATATGAAGCAAGACAAAAAATAGTAGAAAGACTAGAAAAAGAAGGTTATTTAGTAAAAATTGAGGATTATACCCATAATGTAGGAAAATGTTACCGTTGTCATCATACCATTGAACCACATATTTCTGAGCAATGGTTTGTAAAAATGGAACCTTTGGCAAAGCCTGCTATTAAAGTCGTAAGAGAAGGAAAAGTAAAGTTTGTTCCAGAAAGATTTGATAAAATTTATTATAACTGGATGGAAAATATTCAAGATTGGTGTATTTCTAGACAATTATGGTGGGGACACCGTATTCCTGCTTATTATTGCCAAGATTGTGGTGAAATTATAGTAGCAGAAGAAACACCTACTAAATGTACGAAATGTGGAAGCACTAATTTAAAACAAGATGAAGATACACTAGACACATGGTTCAGCTCAGCTTTATGGCCTTTTTCTACATTGGGTTGGCCAGAGCAAACAGAAGATTTTAAATATTTTTATCCAACCAATACTCTAGTTACAGGTTATGATATTATTTTCTTCTGGGTAGCAAGAATGATTTTTTCTGCTGTAGAACAAACAGGAACAGTTCCTTTTGATACGGTATTTATTCATGGAATTGTACGTGATAGCCAAGACAGAAAAATGTCTAAGAGTTTAGGAAATGGAATTGACCCACTAGAAATTATTGAAAAATATGGAACAGATGCCTTAAGATTTTCCTTAATTTTAGGAATTTCACCAGGAAATGATATTCGTTACATGCCTGAAAAACTAGAATCTGCTTCTAATTTTGCAAATAAATTATGGAATGCTTCTAAATTTGTATTAAGTAATTTACCAAAAGAAGAAAATCTAGAACAAAATTCTGCAACTCTAGAAAAACAGGGAAAAATAGAGAAAAGTTGTAAAGAATCAGAAAAAGAAGCTGAACAAGAAAATAGAATAAGTCAAAAGTTAACTGCAAAAGAATTACCACAAGACTTATGTTATGAAGATAAATGGATTTTAGCAAAGCTAAATCAACTAATTGAAGAAGTAACTGCAAATTTAGATAATTTTGAATTAGGAGTTGCTACCCAAAAAGTTTATGACTTTATTTGGAATGAATTCTGCGACTGGTATATAGAAATGGTAAAACCACGTTTATATGACGAAAATTGCACTACAAAATTTGCAGCACAATATACCTTAAATAGAGTATTAAAAGGAGCTTTGAAATTATTACATCCAGTAATGCCATTTATTACAGAAGAAATTTATAGCAAGTTATATCAAAATGATGAAAGTATTATGATTTCTAAATGGGCAGAAGAATTGGTACCTATGTCATTTGAAACAGAGAAAAATCAAATAGAAACCTTAAAAACAATTATTGTAGGAATTCGTAATTTAAGAACAAATTTAAATGTACATCCAAGCAAAAAATCAAAATTAATTTTTGTAACGAATATGGCAAAACAAATGCTAGAAGAGTGCAAACCTATGATACAAAAACTGGGTTTTGCAAGTGAAATTCAAATACAAGAAAGCAAAGAAAATATTCCACAAAATGCTATGTCAGTTTTAGCAGATGGCATGGAGGTATATTTACCATTTGAAGATTTAGTAGATGTAGAAGCCGAAAAACAAAGATTGCAAACAGAAAAGGAAAGACTAATTTCCGAAGTACAAAGAGCAGAAAAAATGCTTTCTAATCCAGGTTTTGTAAATAAAGCACCAGAAAGCAAAATTAATGAAGAAAAAGAAAAACTTGCAAAATACCAAGATATGCTTGCAAAAGTAGAAGAAAGAATGAAAAGTTTGTAAAATATAAAAGTAATATATTATAAAAAATAGTATAAAACTTAAGAAATGGCAAATAGTAGAAAAGTAATTAGTATAGAAGGAGAACAATCATGAAAATTATATTAGCTTCTAAATCACCAAGAAGAAAAGAGCTATTAGAACTAATGGGAATACAAGATTTTGAAGTAAAAGTAAGTAATGTAGATGAAACTTTAAAAGAAAATCTTACCATACAAGAGCAAATAAAAGATTTAGCTCATAGAAAAGCAAAAGCAGTCTTGGATACCATGAGTGAAGATTGTATTGTAATAGGAGCAGATACCATTGTTGTAAAAAATGGAAAAATTTATGGAAAACCAAAAACAAAACAAGAAGCCTATGAAATGCTAAAAGAATTGTCTAATGATATTCATCAAGTAGTTACAGGAGTATGTGTTTTAAAACAGAAAAATGGAAAAGCTACTTGCTATGTAGACGAAGATACCACACAAATTGAAATAAAACCATTAACAGATCAAGAAATTATGGATTGGATTGACTCAGGAGAAGCTATGGATAAAGCTGGAGCCTATGCAATACAAGGAAAATTTGCAGTGCATATTCAGAAAATGGAAGGAAACTATCATTCTGTAATGGGTTTGCCAATTAACAAATTGTATGACATTATGAAAGTGATAGAAAAAGAATAAGAAAAAATAAAAGGTTAATTAAAAAATTAAAATATATTTAGAAAAGTTGGATAAAAAGTACTTGAAAAGCAAAAATAATATTGATATAATCCCAAATTTGACAGTTATGAAAGAGTAAAAGACTGATAACCTTTGATATTAAAA
>CABUKD010000049.1 GCA_902492105.1 uncultured Clostridium sp. | reverse complement strand
CATACGCATTATACGTATTTACTGTTTCATTTCCGTTTTTGTCCGTTTGTTTGGTCGGCAGTCCCATCAGGTTATATTCACTTATTATATCTTGTTACGCATAAAAAACTGAAACAGAGTTATATGTATCTCTTAACCATTTAAAAAGGAAGTATTTAATGGATGTTATTTCAAATAGTTAATTATTTTTATATATTCAAAAACTTTCCGGTGTTTTTTACTCCATTTCAGTTTTTTATGCGTACTCTTGTTCTTCACTCTTCAACTTGTCAATTTGTTAGGATGTAATTAAATTACATCCTAACAAACTTTCTCGTATAATAAAGTTTTCTTTGTTATATTTAATTTGTTAAAATTATAGTATTGCTACTTTCCTCATATTCTACTTTATATCCTATTGCTTCACAGAATTCTCTTATTGACACATATGTATTTGTTCTATCCTTAAATTTTCTTTCATATCTTTCTATTGAATTTTCTTCTATTATTTTATCAAATTCTTCCTCACTTAAATTATAAAATAAACTATATTTTATAGTAAGATAGTCCATAAAAATTCTATCATTGTATAAACGGTATAAAAATATTGGATTATCATAAGCCGTTTCATTTATACTGAAAAAAAGTTCTCGTTTTCTAACTTCAAATCCTCCATTTTTCAATATTATATATTCTCCATAAGTTTTGCCATCATATTTTAAATCGCATCCCGATTCTTCAGGATATGACTCATTATCTGCATAGTGTATATTAATTTGACATTTTAATAGATTTGAAATTATTTTTTTGTACTTTTCTACATTTATTAAATCATTTAATCCATCAAATTGAATTTCGGTTTCATCAATTAAATTATACTTTGACGCCTTATCATACAATTCTTCATCTGTAAAAATATAATCCCAATGTTTTTTATCACACCCTTCTCCAGACCTTTCTAAACATCGTACGGACCAAGTTAAAACTTCTCGTATTGTAGCCTTATCTTTTGGTCTTAATTCCCACGCAGCATTATTTTTTAATTCAAGCTGAACCATTCCAATTAACCACGCATAAGAAATATAATTATAATCATACGCATTTAATTTAGCATCGTAATCTATAAAAGGTCTGCCTAAATATATTCCACTTAATTCAATAACATCTTCCGTCAAACCTATAATTTTCATTATATTAACAATGCAATCTTCTCTTGTAAAACTATCATTTTCATAATTTTCATATAATATTAATTGTTCTGTTAGTTCATCAGTATTTATTTCTGTTCTCTCTTCTGCATATGTATTTACTGAAGTGCTTTGAAATAACGCACAAATAATTAAAATAAAAACTATTATTTTACTTATTTTTTTATTCATTTTATAACTCCTTTTTTAAAGTGTAGCATGATATACTCTTGCACCTAACCCCTGTTCTTTTCTTAAAGCATTTTCACTTATTTGATTTGAGATGGGCAAAATAAGTTGTCTTAACAATATTTTATCTTCTATAATTTTGCCTAAATTTACTTACGCATAAAAAACTGAAACGGAGCTATATATTTCTTAACTATTTAAATAAGGTATTTAATGGATTTTTATTTCAAATGATCAAGTAATTTTTATATATTCAAAAACTTTCCGGTGTTTTTTACTCCGTTTCAGTTTTTTATGCGTACTCTTGTCCAACTTTTTTTGGTTTACCGGAGGGCGTAAATTAATTTACGCCCTCAAAATTTACTTACTAAACATTATTTTTTAAAGTTATCTTAATTTATTGTTTTATTAGGAACCTTTATTCTCTATAGCCTTTTTTCCAATCATCTATGTAATATTCATTAATATATCCTCCATATGCTGTCACAGTCTTTGGAATATATAAAATAGTTCTTACTATTTTTGAAAATTCTTCCCATGTCATATTGTCATCTAACTCTTCAAAATCAATTGCTACTGACGTTGATGATATTACAGTCCCATAATTTATCATTCCACATTCTTTTGCTAAATTAAAATAATCTACTTCATCATCGTCTTTAAAAAGTAGATTTCTATATAACGCTCTTAAGGACATAAATACTACATCTCTGCATGTTGCTAATTCTTGAAGATTGGCCTTATGTACTCCATTTTCTATATCTCCTTTAAATATTCTCATAGATGCTCCCCAAAATGCTATAGTACAATCTTTAGAGTTACTTTCAATATCCTCGAATCTCCAACCAAGATTCTCATATATTCCATCTTGATTATCCTGCGGAATCAGATAATTATCGGCAAAAACAAGACATGAAAGTGTATGAACAACTTCCGCCCTTGTTACTAAATCATTTATATCTTTTTCTCTATATTCTTTTGGTACTATTCCTAAATCACATATTATATTAAAATCTCCATCAGCCCAAAATGGTCTTATTTGTGCATTCACTGTTATACTTGATAATAATATACATATTGCAATCATACATCCTATTGATCTTTTCATTTTTACACATCCTTTTTATTTTTTTAGTTATATAATACTTTAGTTATAAACATCTAATAAATATTCTACTATATTGGGTCCTCTGCTTCTCAATATTGCTGCTGATACATAATCACCTATCCTTTTTTCTTTTAAATCACCCATATCTGATTCTGGTGAAAAAACAGAATTACTTGTTACTGTCAAATCATATGGAAATTGACCATATCCATTGGTTCCTATCACTAAATCTGTATTTTCACTTCTTGTTTCATAAGACTTTTCAGCTCTAAAAGCATCTTCTATTGTCATAGCAAACGCTTCTCCATATTGTTTTTCTGTATAACTTTTTATTTTTAGTTTTGTCGCTTCTACACTTAATTGTTTTTAATATACTTACTTACGCATAAAAAACTGAAACGGAGTTATATGTATTTCTTAACTATTTAAAAAGGAAGTATTTGATGGATTTTTATTTCAAATAGTTAATTATTTTTTTATATTCAAAAACTTTCCGGTGTTTTTACTCCATTTCAGTTTTTTATGCGTATGCTTGTCCAACTTTTCGGAGTTACCGGAGGGCGTAATGATTTACGCCCTCCGGAATTTTTCAGTTTATGTAAAAATCCATCTTTTTAATTCTACACTCCATAATTTCTAATAGCCAAATATTTGCCTATTATTAAAATAACTAATCAATAAATTGAAATTTATTATTTATATACCTCTCTTTTCCGTCAATAACAACTTTTGCTCTGCCATTAACAAACGATTCAGCATAATCATACCTGTTTTCTGTTGCATATTCTCCGGATTTATTAATATATGTGAACTCATCTTTTTCATCAAAACTTGCAAAAAGCGGTCTGGGTAAATTTCCTTTCGTTTGAACAACCGCTAAACCTTCAGAAAAATTATTACCGCTTACAAATGTTTTATCGCCAAACATCTTATTACCTGATTTATCAATATACCATGCTCTAAAAACATTATCTACCGTATCATAAACACATGCGCTTCCATCCTTAAAATCTGTCGACATATAATAATATTCAAATGGTATAACTAGCTCTCCTTTGACATTTATATAACCATATCCATCAAATCGGTCAGTCCCCGTACAAATTACATCTCTTGACTTTACCAATGCTAACCCATCAGAAAAATTGTTCGCCTCAGTGTATGATGCTTCAATTACAATATTTCCATCTGTATCTTTATATCCATATAAACCTTTATCTTCAAATACTTCAAGATTATTATTGGCTTCATTATTCTTTTTTAATTCTATATTATCAACACATTCTCCCTTTGTGTTTATTCTATATGGATATGGATAAAAATCAGATTTTACTATTGCAATCCCATTCTGAAAATCACCTGCTTCTGTATATATATCAGGTATTACAAAATATCCATATTCGTTAATATATCCATAATATTTTTTTGAAGAATATTTATTACTTTGACTCGCTGCAGCTAGACCATCAGAAAATTTACTGCAGTCAGAAAAATATCCATATTCATTCTCAGGCATATCTTCTCTATTAAAATAGTAATATCCAAACCACTCATCACAAGATATGTCTCCAACATGCCACTTATCAGGCAGATTTGAGTCATCAATGATATCAACAATTGAATATTCATCATCCCATCTAACCATACACCCCAAAGCTTCCGAGACTGCTCTAAGAGGAACATAGGTTCTGCAGTCATCTACTAACCTTGCAGGAACATCTAATTTTATAGATTCTTTATTTTTTATCATTATATCACTGTTTATTGTTACGGATATAGTAATATTATTTTTTGTGGCTATAACTGTTTGATTGTTCTCATCCCAATCAACGTCTGCATCTAAGGCTTCAAAAATCCCCCGCATAGGAACCATAGTTCTGTTATCTTCTATAAACGGATACATATCAAGGTTTATTTCATTATTATTTATGTAGACTTTTATTTCGTCGTTATAACTTAACTTTTCAGAACCAAAACAAGTTAGAGACATCATTAATACTACAATTATTATACTTACAAAACGTATACATTTCATTTTACTTCCTCCAATCTGGTGAATATTTATCCATTATATCAGGATAACTACTATACTCTACATCTTTATTAAATTTATTTGATACTGATACTAATAACATCCTTAAATCAAGAGATTTGTTTGAAACTGTATAATTCGCATTACCCCACATTATTGAGTCAACACATGCTGAATACTTTCCTTTGTCATGTAAATCTCCAAGTCTCAATCCATGACCGGTTTCATGAACACAAACATATTGATACCGATCATATTCTGTAAATCTATTAACAAATTGGGATTTATGATAATCAAAATCTACTATGTATGTTTTTTTACCAGGTTTATGAGAAACATATCCTGAATTTTCTCTACCTTCTCCAGCTTCTTCTACCATACTTTCATAGCTTAAAAGTTTATATTCTTCAACCTTACATTTATTTTTGTCAAATTCAATAACTTTCGTATTTATAGTAATTCCATCAACCTCTCCTGACCAATATTCTTCAATGCCTTCAATGCATAATTGTTTATATGTTTTACCTGTACTTTCAAACACTTCGTCACATCTATCACCAGAAAATTCAGCTCTAATAATTATATTTACATTATTCCCATTTATTTCATATCCTACACTAGGAATAATACCATTATTACTTATTATATTATCAATTAAATCATCTTCAGATAAGAAACCATCCTTATATGCCTGAATAGCCGAATCCATATTTTTTTGTTCTTGTTCTGTATATTGCAACGATTCATCTAAAATTGAATTATCCTTATACCAATATCCAGATTCTAACCCACTTGGGTCAAAAAAATTCACAGGATTATTACCACAGTATGCGTACCAGTTCTGTCCGTCCATTACCGGGTCTTCTTGTGTGAATCTTCCTGTTTCC
>CABUKD010000048.1 GCA_902492105.1 uncultured Clostridium sp. | reverse complement strand
AACGAAACGCTCAGAGGCTGTTTTACAGTGGGGGAAAAGAAAAAATATCAAAAAAATGATGATTAATGGTGAGCTTGTGATAGAATGAAAAAAAGAGAAAAGCATAAGTGTTGGATATATGCTTCGCATTGATTGCTGGGGAGCTGAAAAAGATTTAAAAACCACATATGGATCAGAATGTGCGCTTACTTCATTGGCTGTGGATGAGCCTTTAGAATATGCAAGATTATATCTCGATGGCAATTTACAGATGTGGATAGATTCAGAAGATTCACTTGAATTATAGAACAAGAATAACGGGTAGAAAACTTCTGATGCCCATTTTACAAGGGGTTCGAGTTTTTTATGTCTGCTGGCGCTATTTCTCTGCTGGAGTACTATTTTCGGGATAATGGCGAAAGGCTTTAGCGGTATAGTTAGAAGCACCGTTTCCATATTTTGTATTGGTTATGGTTTTTATATAATCGCTGGAATAATAGTCAATTGTAGAGCAAATGAAATAGACACAGGGGATTAAGGAAGAGTTGAAGGCAGATAAACAGATGGAATGGGTAGCAAATAAATACTATACAAGAGTGTGAAAAGGGAATTTTGAATAAGGAGATGATTTGGCAATAAGGTGCAGTAATCTGGTGGAAAGCAAGTCTGAAAATGGCTTGCTTTTTGCTTTACAATGTGGTTAGTTGATGTATATAATTATGATAAAGAGATAAAATTGATTTTTATATTTTGGTTCGATATTGTGATGCAGTTTTTATCCCAAAAAGAGTAAAAATCGAATTATCCGCATAAACACAGGGATTTTAAGCAATATGAAACAAAAAATAAAAGAATTTTACCACTAATTTACTACGAATGAAAGAACCTTGATACGACAGAGAAAACAGCATAAATAAAGGCAAAATTGGCATTTCATACAGAATATGAGATGTCTTTTTTGTTGCTGTAATACAGTATAACTATTCTTTTTCTGCTTGATTATTAATCATTTTTTAGGACATGAATTGTCAAGAGCTTGTTGCGTAGCAATGTTTACACTCTTGATAATTTATGGAATAAAAAATATTCTGACAGATACTAGAAAAGTGATGACTACTCAATTTTCTAATGATATAATATGATAAATAATAATAGATAAACTTGAAGTGATTAAGGAAGTGTATGCCATGAAAAAATTTTTGAAAATAATGTTAATCATAATTGGAGCGATTTCTTTGATTTTTGTAGCTCTGATAGGGATTGGGTTATTTGTTGATGTTGAATATGATGACCATATTGAAAATGGTCGTTATACTTATGTTCCGGAAGAAGAAAATAAAGATAATGAATACGTGGAATTTACGATAAATGATTATGATAAAAATAATGCCAAGCTTGTATATTATGACACGATTGAAGAAGCTATTCAACTTTCCACTTTGAATGCTGAAAATGAGGAACTTTCGGTTCATGCTGATTTTCTTAATCATGTTGATGAAACCTTGCATATATGGCAAGGCAAAAAATATGATACGATTTTCTATCGGGCTGGAAATGATAACGATGATATTCAAGGCTTAGTAATGGCTCGTTGTAAAAAGCAGATACAGAATGGGCATACACAATACGCATTTATAAATGCTACACCGGTTACAACGAAACGAGATAGAATTTTGTTAGATGATATTACAGAGCTTATTCACTCTTCTTTGAAATTAAGTGATTTCCAACAAGACTTAAACCCCGATTATCCAAGCAAGCGTTTTGTTTACGGCTATGCACATGATAAAGAAATCTATTCATTGGAAGTAGAAGGACAAAAACCGGACGGTGTAATTGAAATCAATGTATATGACAGAGTCATGTATCTATGGTATTACAATGACTTACAAAGTAACAAAAGAGGTGACTGTTTAAGCTATTCGGTAGATGTACCTAAATAAAATGACATTTTTACATAATACTATATTATTAGTTAGGCAGACGGAGTGATCCAGACACGGTGGCAGGAAAATCTTTCAGATTTTTCTGCCATGTCTTGCAAGTGGCTGGTTTACTTCGTCTGTGAGCGAGCCTGTGGCGAGCGAAGATTAAGCCCCCGTTATCTAACAAGGGGGGCACAAAAAACAAAAGACACTATACACTAACAGGCGGAAAACGCTGTATTTACAAGGCAAAACCGCATTTTATAAGATGTGATATAAAAAGTATCTATTTCACAAAAGAAAAACAATAAATTTAAACATTATAATATTTTAATTTTTGTGGTAATGATATGCAAACTTTTTAGGAGGGAAGATATGGATTGTAAAATGACTGATATTATTGCTATTATTTCAAGTATCATTGCTATTGGTTATTCAATTTATTCCATAATTACTAAAAGTTATATTCGTCAATACAACCTTGAAAAATTTGAACATTTTTCTTTAAATCAGAAGAAAGTTTGTATTGTTTTCAATTTTATTATGACACTTATAATTGGGATAAGTGGGGTGTATATATTGCTATTATACTTATTCTAATGGGATTGAAAGCATTTATGTAGCAAATAGCAAAATTTTATAAGTGAAACGAGGTACTCTATGGAAAAAAAGGAACTTATCAAACTATATTTACAAAATGTGGATAAAATGTTTGGATATGCCAACATGAACGCATATATTGATGAGCGATTAAAGAAGTATACGAAATACTGTCAAAGTAAAAAGCCAGAAGAACAGATTATTATATGGCTGAAATTATTGCATGAAAATTTCGGAAAAAAGATTGTTTATTTAGGAAGTTACTTAGCATTACAAGAAAAGGATATGAGCTATTTAAATAATGCGTTCAATTCGGCAGTAACATGGGGACAACTCACAATAACAAACAGCGGTTGCGACCATTCCATTCACGCTTGGAATATTTTACCACATATATTCTGTGCAAACCGCTTTCGTGACATTGAAAAAATATTTCCAAAAGAAAACGGACTTAGTAAGAATGCAGATTTATGAGTGGTTATAAGAAGTATCTGCCAAAAAGAAAACACCGATAAAGCCTGTAAAATAGGGATATATCGGTGTTATAAGAACTTATGAAAAGATAATTAGAAATTTATTTTATGTTTTAATGGACAAAACAATTGTCAAGGATGGATGGCTATATAGAAATGGATTTTTAAGGAAGAACTGTAAAATAAGATTAACGGATATTACCCAGATGAAAAGAAAAAAGAATTTATTTGGAGAAGCTCTTATTTTATATAAAAATCAGAAAAAAATCGCTAAAATTTCTGCCCGAAATAGAAATGTGGACTGGCTGCAAGTAAAGATTGCAGAAATAAAAAAGGATAAGAAGAAATTAGAACGTAAAAAATGAAAAATGTGAATCATATAGGGAGATTGAGTTTATGGATAATGTCATTAGATTAAGTAAATTTGTAAAAAATTTAGGAATAGTAACAACAGTTCTTTTTTTAATAATCGTACTGGTAACATTTGTTACAGGAAATATGGGGGTTGCGATATGTTTTATGCCTTTTGTATTTTTAGGTATTGCTTTAATTTTGGCATACAAGAAACAAATAATTGTAGTAAATGAAGATGAAATTGTATTTAGCTATCTGGTTAAGAAAACTCAGCATATAAAATATAATGATATTCGTTGTATTTTAATGATTCCATTAAATGGTAGAACAGATGTCATATTAATTGATAAGATGTACAATAGACTTGTTACTCTGGAGCAAGTGTATGTAAATTATGATATTTTATATGATACACTTATAAAACATGAAATAGATCTTGTGGATTTTGGTGAGTTAGTTGAACAGAACAAAGATGTATCAAAGTATGTACCTGCTTTAAACTGGATAGAAAAGAATTTCTATAAATCTATATGTAATGAGAATACAACTATCAAAAATATGTCAAAAACAATAGAAAAAGAAAAGCGTAAAAAAACAAAGCAATTTTTAAAAGCTTTAGGTTGGATTCTAATAATTGCTGATGCGGTAGCATTTTTTATTGGTGGCAAAACAATGTTAGTTATATTTATAATGGTTTTGATGATTACATATGCAGTGTATATAAAATATTATCCATATATATTTATAGAAGTCACCACAAAAAAAGGACAAGAACTGGCGTATCAATTACCATTTATGGGTGCAGCAATAGCAATGCTTTTATCCCTGAATACGAGTAAACTCTTTAATTATGAATTTGGAAACTATATGAAGATTACGGCAATTATTACTGCTTTACTTGCACTGCCATTTATTATTAAATCTTTAAAAACAGATGTACCACAGAAATTTGGACGTAAACTTTCAGTTGTATTTGCTGCTTTTATAATCGCATTTACAATTAGCTTCCCAATAAATTTTTTATTTACATTTGATGGGGCAACTCATGAAATTGCAATTGTAACAGACAAAAAGATTAGCAGTGGTAAAACTAGAGATAGAGAGTTATATGTAAGTTGTAATGGTAAAAGAGAAATATATACTGTTTCAAACAGTGAATATGAAAATACATCAATAGGCGATAGTAAAAGAATTTGTAGAAGAAAAAGTGCATTAGGATTGGAATATAGTACGATACATGATTAATATTTATTTAAAGATAAGGAAGGAATATATAAGATGAAAATATTGTTAGCAGTAGTTGGAGGATTATTATTACTGATATTCCCTTTTATAGTTATGAAAAAAGCAAAAGTAACAAAAGAAGAAAATACTGATGAAGCAAGGAAAAAATTTAATGTGTTTCTCATTTGTATGATACCTGTTCCTCTAATAGGCTTCATATTTCTTTTAATAGGGCTTAGAAGTTTTTTATAAAATTAAATAAAGGAGAAAAATGTTAAAAAACAATGATATATCAATACCAGAAGCCTGCTATGCAGATTTATGTAAGGTGGGTTTTTTTGAAAGAAAACAGGTTAAATTAACAATTATATGGAATGAAAAAATAAGCAGAAATAAACAAATACTTACACTTAAGAAGTTATATCCTGAATTAAATAAAGTGTCTACAGTTGAAAGCTATAAAATTACAAAAAAACGAAGAAATGGCAATTTGCAGAGATGGGATGGGGATTTGCTGTTGACTTTTCGCATAAAGCAGAAAAAGCGGGGATAAAAATATTGTTAGAAGAATAACTAAAAATCTTGCTAATGTATAAGTTAAGTAAAAAATAGAATGAAAAATAATCATATAGCAGAGGAGATTGGGTAATATGAAGGAACAAAAGAAATCTTCTTGGGGAGCGGTTCTGGTGTCATTTTTAAAGGAATTTCTATTAAACTCATTCGAAGCCCCAGGTCATCTTTATTATGATGAAAATTTAACTAATGAAGGAAAAAGAAAGAAAAATTATATTTGGAGGGTGCTTCTACTGGTGACTGCGGTAGGAGTAGCTTTGCTTCCTGTTATAGCTTGGAACATGTTTGTTCCAGATGTGCTATGGGCAAAAATAGTTACCGTTGTAGTGTGTGAAGGCTATGTTGTTTTTATAGTAAGTATGGAGATTATCCAAATAAAGGATGAGCTAAAGGAAGATATGTTAAAAATAGGGGGATATAAAATTACTCCCAAAGGAAGTATTTCCCTATTTAAAGAAATTGATTTTAAGATTGCTCAAACAGAGTATTCTTATACAATATTGATTTCTAAGAAACCTTTAAAATGGCTTTATAAGAAGTTTTATGTTACAATCTATGGAAGACATGGAAAAGTAAAAAAGATTGAATTGGTTCGAGCAGACAAAAAGTATTCTACGAAATATGAGACAATGAATGGTACAGTCTTAGAAAAGTTGCAAGAAGAAAATAATAGGTTTTTAAGGAAATGCTTAGGTACTCCCAGTAAAAAGAGTATGACAGGCGTCGAATATTATTATGAGTGGGGACAAATACAATCCTTCTATGATGATCGTTCTTGTCAAACAGGAATTGTAATTATGTTTTAAAATAAGGAATATTGTATCTCTTGCTTCCGTATGCAGAAAGATTACATCGGTACAGAGAAATGTGGTAGTGATACACCAAAGAACACAGGCGAAACCTTATATCTCGGTTCCACAAGTAGCGAATCTTTCAAAAGAGAGAGATGGGTAAAACTTCGCTGTTTATATAATAGTAGGGGACGATGTTTTATCCCCTGCTATTATACGTTTTTTAGCATGTTTTCACCAATATTGCTTGGTACCTAACCGATTTTTCGTATACGGTAAATAGTTAGTACCGTGCTTTTGGCCTAAAACCATGAGATAATCCC
>CABUKD010000047.1 GCA_902492105.1 uncultured Clostridium sp. | reverse complement strand
TTTCATTCCTATGTGTGCCTTTGAGCGAAGCGAGAAAGGAATGAAATTTAATATGAAATCTACAGGAATTATTAGAAGAGTAGATGAGCTAGGAAGAGTAGTTATACCAATTGAATTGAGAAATAAATTTGGAATAGCAGAAAAAGATCCAATTGAAATATATGTTGATGGTTCTTCTATTATTTTAAGAAAATTTGAACCAAATTGTATTTTTTGCGGTAACTCAAAGAAATTATCAGAATACAAAGGTAAATTAGTTTGTAATAAATGTCTTGCTAAATTATCAGATATGAAAACAGAAGAATAACTTTGTTCAATGATTCTATATCTATAAAATATAGTAATTCATAATTTTAGTTATTTATTTTTTGCTTAAATAACTATATATGAATTACTATATTTTCTATTTTTAGCAGCTATTTATTTTTTTATTTTACTTCATTTTTGATTTATTTTTTATCTAATTCATTCTTAATTTGTTTTTTATCTATTTTTTATTTAATTTATTTTTTCTCTTTTAAAAATTTTTGATAAATTTCATTTTTAGCTACATTTCTATCTTTTGCAATTTGTTTAATAATATCTTTTTTCTCCCATCCCATTTTTTCATAAAAATGATAATGTTCTTCTAATGACATGTTAGAATAATCATTTGGTATTTTTTCTTCTTGTTTATTATTTAGATCTAAAATAATAACAAATTCTCCTTTAGGTTCGCTCCATTTTTCTTGTATCGTCGTAAGAGTACCATAAATTTTTTCTTCATGTACTTTTGTTAATTCTCTTACCAAGCAAACTGGAATATCACCTAGTTTTTCATAAAGATCTTGCAGTGTTTTTTGTAGTTTATGTGGTGCTTCATATAAAATAACTGTCTTATTTTCTTTTGCTATTTTTTCTAATGCTTCTTTCCTATTTTTTTTGTTAAGTGGTAAAAATCCGAAAAAGCTAAATTCTTTTGTAGGAAGTCCAGAAACAATTAAGCTATTTACAAATGCACATGCTCCCGGAATAGGAATTACATCAATTTCGTTTTGAATTGCTTGTTTTACGATTTCTTCCCCTGGGTCTGATATCCCCGGTGTTCCTGCATCTGTTACAATAGCTACATTTTTTCCTTCTAATATTTGCTTTATTAAATCTGGTGTTTTTGTTTCTTCATTATGTCTATGATAACTAATTAATGGTTTACTAATTTCAAAATGATTTAATAGTTGTAATGTATGCCTAGTGTCTTCTGCAGCAACTAGATCTACCTCTTTTAAAGTTTTTATTGCTCGAAATGTTATATCTTCTAAATTACCTATTGGTGTTGCTACTAAATAAATAGTTCCCTTCATTTCTCTACTTTTCCCCCATTTTCAACGTATTTAATTTCTAATTTATTTTTAATTTATTTTTATTTTAATTTATTTTTATTTTAATTTATTTTTATTTTATTTTTATTTTTATTTTATTTTTATTTTATTTTTATTTTTATTTTTATTTTTAATTTTTATTTTTATTTTATTTTTATTTTTATTTTTGTTTTTATTTTTGTTTTTATTTTTGTTTTTGTTTTTATTCTTTACTTATTTTCTTATTTTAATTTTTTATTTGTTTTTTATATTTTTTATTTTTGATAAATTTTTAGAATTTCATTTGTATAATTCCCATTCTCGTCATAAATATATAGAGGTTTTTGTACTTTTAAAAATGGCTTAGCGTTTTTAATTGCTTTTATCAAAAGCAAATTTGGTTCTTTGTTATAAGAAGATTGTACAAATCTTAACTCTTTTGGCTCTAATTTATATTTTTTTAAAGTAATTATAATATCAGCTAGTCTTTCTGGCCTATGAACCATATAAAAACATCCTTTATCTTTTAATAAAAATTGAGAAATTTGAATAAAATCTTCCAAATTAGCTGTAATTTCATGACGTGCAATTAACTTTTCTTTTCTTTCATTTAGTCCTCCGGTTCCTTCTTTTTTATATGGTGGATTGGTAATAACAATATCAAAAGAATTCGGTAAATATTTTTCTTTTAAATTTTGAATATCTTCACAAAGAATTTCTATTTTCTTTTCTAAATGATTTAAAAGAACACTTCTTTTTGCCATATCTGCTACTTCTTTTTGAATTTCCACTCCAGTAACATGCCATAATTTTGTCTTGGCAGATAACAATATTGCTAAAATTCCGGTTCCCGTTCCTAAATCTATCACTTTGCTATTTTCTTTCATTTCTTTCGCAAAATCAGATAATAACACACTATCCATACCAAAACAAAAACCTTTGGTATTCTGTATAATTTTAAGCCCTTGTAATTCTAAATCATCTATTCTTTCATTTTCCTTTAAATCCATTTTCTTTCCTCATTTACCAAAATAATTTACTTTAATTTTTTAAAATATTTTTTTATTTATTTTTCTAACTATATCATAATTTTTTCAAATTGAAAAGTTGTAACTTTTCGCGTCCTTTTTTCATATCATATTTTAAATGATAATTTAGCATAAAAAATCAATTCTTTCATTTTAGTAACAGGAGGTGTCTATGGAAAATAATAATAGAGAAATTTCTGATAAAAAACAGAAATTTGATTTCAAAAAAACAAAAGAGAATACAGTGCATTCTCTTTTTGAGGTGGAACATTTTTTATGTAATTTACAACAAATTACGAAAGGAGTTAGACTTTTTCATATTTTAAAAAAATAAATTTTTTTACTTTGTAAATATTTCATTACAATTTACATTTAAAAGGTAAATAATATATAAATCTCAAATATACTAATAAATTACTTATTCTTGCACTGTATTGGTTTCTTCATTTTTGTTTTCTTCTTCATTATTTATTCTTACAAAAGCATTTTTGAAACTTACTTTTTCATCTTTAAAACTTTGATCTTCTTTTCCGTTAATCAAAATTTTTACACTATTTACTTCATTTAATTCTGTTAATGTATTAACAATAGCGTAAACCGTTGTTGTTTCTGCTTCTAATCCTCCAGCATGATTGTCAATAAACTCTTTTGATAAGTCTACATATACCATATCTCCTTTTAACTCTGTTTTTAATACCCTTGTACCTTCTGGAATAGCAGATTGCAATTTTTCATTTTTTGGTGCTTCCATTAATAGCTCTAATAAAGTTGTATATGGGTCTGTTAATAAAGTTTTAGCATCTACCATTCTTCCTTCTGGCATTAATTCTTTTGTTTCTTTATTCTGATAATATAAAGTTACAATTGTCTGCCTCATTTGTTCTTCTGTAATTTCTTCTTGTGGTTGAATTTCTGTCTCATTATTTTCCGGAGTATTTTGCAAAAATAAATAAATCCCTACTCCAATAATTCCTAAAATTAGTATCACCACAATCATCCTAAACACTTTTTTACTCATAACTATCCTCTCCTTTTAAACTTGTACTACTTGTTCATTCTTATTCTTATTTTTTTAGTTTAGAACTCATTATAAAAAATATTTTTTAATTATTTTATTTAAATGCAAGGGTATATATTCTTTTTGATTTACGTCTTAAGGTGGGGACCGATAAATTAGAAAGTGTTTGAAATTTTAGCCATAAAATTTCAATACACTTTCTTATGCAGTTGGGGGACGTAAATAAAAAGAATATAGACCCTTGCATTTTATAAAACATATTAATTTGACTTTTTTATAAAATTGTAGTAAAGTATGCCTAACAAATTGTTAAAACTTGGAAATTTTAAGGAGGTAATATGGCTAAAGTAAAAGACCCAGTTAGTGGATTTTCTCATCTTTTTGGAGCAATTCTTTCTATTGTAGGTTTAGTTTTTTTAATTATTTATGCCGCTTTATATGGCGAAGGTGCTTGGGATGTTGTATCCTTTACAATCTTTGGTTGTGGACTTATTTTATTATACACTTTTAGTAGTTTGTATCATTTACTTAATTTAAAAGAAAAGGCAATGAATGTTTTTCGTAAATTTGATCATATTATGATTTATATTTTAATTGCTGCTACTTATACACCGGTTTGTTTAGGTCCCTTAAGAGGTCCTTGGGGTTGGAGTATTTTTGGTGTTGTATGGGGAATTGCTGTTATTGGCATTTTTTTAACTATTTTTTGGCTAGAAGCACCAAGATGGCTTACTACTGGACTTTATTTAGCTATGGGATGGACTGTAATTATTGCTATTTATCCCATGGTTACAATTTTTGCTAACTTAAATGCTCTTTCTTCTTTATGGTGGCTAGTAGCAGGTGGTATTTTTTATACCATTGGCGGTATTATTTATGGTTTAAAATGGCCACATTTGAAAAATAAATATTTTGGATTCCACGAGATTTTCCATATTTTTATTTTACTTCGGAAGTATTTGTCATTTTATTTTTATTTTTAATTATGTATTATATATTTAATGAATAAATGATTTTTAACAAAATTTAAAACAAATAAAAGAAGCTGTCCTAAAATTAGATTTATTTTAGGGCAGCTTCTTTTATTTATTCCTAGATTTTTACATTGACAAATTGTGCATTTGAGTATACAATAAAGGATAGATTATTATACTTTTTAGATAATAATTTTTCTTTAATTTTATTACAAAAAATGTACATAAAAAGGAGATTATAGTTTCATGAAACAATTATTACACGTAGGACTAGATGTAGGCTCTACCACCGTAAAAATCGTAATTATGGATGAAAATTTAAATACTTTATATACAGATTATCAAAGGCATTTTTCTGATACCAAGAATACAGTTTGCCATGTATTAGAAGATTTAGCTAACCAATATAGTGATTGTGAATTTTCCATTGCCTTAACAGGTTCTGGTGCAATGAGTGCAGCTAAATTTTTAGATTTACCTTTTATACAAGAAGTAGTTTCTTGTAAAAGAGCTGTAGAAAAATACATTCCACAAACTGATGTTGTTATTGAACTTGGTGGAGAAGATGCCAAAATTATTTATTTTGATAAATCCATTGAACAACGTATGAATGGGACTTGTGCAGGTCGGTACAGGTGCATTTATTGATCAAATGGCATCTCTTTTACATACAGACCCAACAGGCTTAAATGAACTTGCTAAAAATCATAAAATGATTTATCCTATTGCTTCTCGTTGTGGTGTTTTTGCCAAAACAGACGTCCAACCATTATTAAATGAAGGGGCAGCAAAAGAAGATATTGCCGCATCTATTTTCCAAGCAGTAGTAAATCAAACAATTAGTGGTTTGGCTTGTGGTAGACCAATTCGTGGAAAAGTAGCTTTTTTAGGTGGTCCCTTAAATTATTTATCTGAACTTCGCAATCGTTTTATAGAAACATTGCACTTAGAAGGTGACGCAATTATTATCCCAGAAGAAGCACATCTTTTAGTTGCTAAAGGTGCAGCTTTAGATTCTGTTTATTCTTCACACCCTATTACAGTAGAAAAATTGCGTTCTAAAATTGAGATGTTACGTATGTCACATGATGATACCTCCCATCCACTTAGTCCTTTATTTTCTATTGATGAAGAATACAAAGAATTTAAAGAAAGGCATAATAAAGAAACTGTAGCCAAGGGAGACTTAAAGACTTACGAAGGAGATTGCTTTGTAGGAATTGATGCAGGTTCTACTACTACCAAATTAGTTGTTATTGACCGTGAAGGAACCTTGTTATATTCTCAATATGGTAGCAATGAAGGAAATCCTTTGCAAAGTGTTATGCAAATGCTAAAAAAACTATATGAAGTAAAACCGGAAAAAGCCATTATTCGTTATAGTGGTGTTACCGGTTATGGTGAAAAATTAATTCAAACGGCTTTAAATGTAGATTTAAACGAAATTGAAACCATTGCCCATTATACAGCAGCTAAACAATTTATGCCTAATGTTACCAGTATTGTAGATATTGGCGGACAGGATATGAAATATATTCGTATGAAAAATGGTGCTATTGATAACATTATGCTAAATGAAGCTTGTTCTTCTGGTTGTGGTTCTTTTATAGAAACATTTGCAAAGAGTTTAAATTTATCAATTGAAGAATTTGTAAACTCTGCATTAGAGGCTAGAAGGCCAGTAGATTTAGGTTCTAGATGTACGGTATTTATGAATTCTAAAATTAAACAAGCACAAAAAGAAGGTTATAGTGTAGGTGACATTTCTGCCGGTCTTTCTTACTCTGTTATTAAAAATGCTATTCAAAAAGTAATGAAAGTAAGAGATGTAAAAACTTTAGGTGCTCATATTGTAGTACAAGGTGGTACTTTCTATAATGACGCTGTTTTACGTGCTTTTGAATTAATTGTTGGTAGAAATGTAGTAAGACCAGATATCGCAGGATTAATGGGAGCTTATGGTGTTGCTCTTCTTGCTAAAGAACAATATGAGGCAAATTTAGATATGGAATATGTATCTACTTTAGCCAAACCAGAAGATTTAGACAAATTAGAAATTAAAATTTCACATGTTCGTTGCGGACTTTGTGAAAACCATTGCTTATTAACCATTAACCAATTTAATAATGGAACAAAATATATTTCTGGTAACCGTTGCGAAAGAGGAGCTGGTGCTATTTCTCCAAGCAAAAATTTACCAAATATTATGAAGTATAAATATGAAAGAATTTTTGGATATACTCCATTAGAAGAAAAAGATGCTCCTCGTGGAACAGTTGGTATTCCTAGAGTTTTAAATATGTATGAAGATTATCCATTCTGGTTTACATTCTTAACCAATTTAGGTTTCCGTGTTGTATTATCAGAAAAAAGTAATCGTAAAACTTACGAAAAGGGTATGGAAAGTATGCCATCAGAATCTGTCTGCTTCCCAGCAAAACTATCTCATGGTCATATTATTGGATTAATTAATTCTGGAATTAAAACCATTTTCTATCCATGTATGCCATACTCTAGAAAAGAATATGAAAAAGCAGATAATCATTACAACTGCCCAATTGTTATTTCATATTCTGAAGTATTAAAAAATAATGTGGAAGAATTAAAGGAAAAAAATATTAAATTTTTAAATCCATTCTTACCATTCGAACCAAAAACTTTGGCAGAGACCATTTTATCTTTACCAGAATTTGAAGAATATCACTTTACCAAAAAAGAGCTATTAAATGCTGCGAAAAAAGCAGAAGAAGAATATCAAAAATGTAAAGCAGATATTCATGCCAAAGGTCAAGAAACATTAGATTATATGGAAAAAAATAATCTAAAAGGAATTGTTTTAGCAGGACGTCCATATCATGTAGACCCAGAAGTAAATCATGGTATTGATACCTTAATTACTAGTCTTGGACTTTGTGTATTAACAGAAGACAGTATTTCTAATCAAACAGAAGTAAAACGTCCAATCCGTGTTGTAGACCAATGGGTATATCATGCAAGACTTTATGCTGCTGCTGACTTTGTAGGAAAACATGACAACTTAGAATTAGTACAATTAAATTCTTTTGGTTGTGGAGTAGACGCTGTTACTACAGACCAAGTAGAAGAAATTCTAAGTAGCTATGGTAAAATGTATACTTTAATTAAAATAGATGAAATTAATAATTTAGGAGCTGTACGTATTCGTATTCGTTCTCTTTTAGCAAGCATGAAGAAAAGAGCACAAAATAAGGAATTGGAAAAAGGCTCAGGTAATTATGAAGTAAATAAAAAAGTATTTACCAAAGAAATGAAAGATGATTATACTATTTTAATTCCACAAATGGCACCAATTCATTTTGAATTACTAGAATCCGCTGTACGTGCTTCTGGCTATAAAGTAGAATTACTTCGTGAATGTACGCCACATACAGTAGAAACTGGATTAAAATATGTAAATAATGATGCTTGTTATCCATCTATTTTAACAACAGGACAAATGATAGAAGCTTTAGAATCTGGTAAATATGATTTAAATAAAACTGCATTAATTATGTCACAAACAGGTGGTGGTTGTAGAGCAACTAACTATATTGGATTTATCCGTAAAGCATTAAAAGATGCAGGATTTCCAAATGTTCCTGTTATTTCCTTCAATGTAGTAGGAATGGAAAAAATGCCTGGTTTTAAAATTACCATGCCTTTAATTGAAAGATTATTAAAAATGGTAGTTTATGGTGATTTATTACAAAAAATGCTAACCAAAAATAGAGCATATGAGGTACATAAGGGTGAAACCCAAAAGTTATTTGATAAATGGATGGAAAAATGCAAAAAATTACTAGAAAAATCTACTATGAAAGAATTTAAACAAAGTATTTACGACATGGTAGAAGATTTTGAAAAAATAGAATTAGATACATCTATAGAAAAACCAAAAGTAGGAATTGTAGGAGAAGTATTAATTAAATACCATCCATTTGGCAATAACTTTGTAGCAAATAAATTAGAAGAAGAAGGTGCAGAAGTAGTTTTACCAGACTTTATGGGATTTGTTAAATTTATTGCTACCCATAAAATTACTTTCAACCAATTAATAAAAACAGATAAAGTAAAAGCAAAACTATTTAAAGCAGCTATTAAATTGATTGATATTTTAGAAAAAGATGCTGTAATTGCTCTTAAAAATTCAAAAAAAGGTTATTTATTACCATGTAATATTTTTGAATTAGAAACCAAAGTAAAAGATATCTTATCTATTGGAAATCAAACAGGAGAAGGTTGGTTCTTAACAGCAGAAATGATTGAATACATTGAACATGGCATTCCAAATATTGTTTGTGTACAACCATTTGCTTGCCTTCCAAACCATGTTGTAGGAAAAGGTGTTATTAAAACCATTCGTAGTAAGTTCCCAGAAGCTAATATTTCACCTATTGACTATGACCCAGGTGCTAGTGAAGCAAATCAAACCAATAGAATTAAATTATTAATGACAGTAGCAAAAGACAATTTAAAGAAACAACAAAAACAAAGAAAAGCTGTTGAAAAAGAAAATGAAGTTTTAGAAGAAAGTAAGGAAACTGAAACTGCAAAAAAATAGGAAAAATATTTTTTCCTATTCAGACTGTTGACAAACCCCAGAAATTTTTTCTGGGGTTTGAACAAATAAGTCTTA
>CABUKD010000046.1 GCA_902492105.1 uncultured Clostridium sp. | reverse complement strand
TAAGCACTTTCAATGCTTATATCGATTTTGTATTTAATTAACTGTCAAATTCCCGAGTGAGTTGTTTGTTTTTTTCAATCATATCTATTACTCCATTTCCACCAAAAACATTTACATAATACATTATACCAAAATTGCATTAAGTTGTACATTAAATGTCTGTGTAGGACTAATTTCTATTTATATATTTGAGACTTGCTTTTACTTTTTCACTTCTCGATTTAAAAAATTTTAAAAAAATTGTATAAAAACTCTTGCAGTTGTTTATAATGAGTACTATAATAATATCAGTTTTAAAAATTCTCCGTTAGCTCAGTCGGTAGAGCGCTCGACTGTTAATCGATAGGTCGTTGGTTCGAGTCCAACACGGAGAGCCATAAAAAATAGCAGATAAGAAATTATCTGTTATTTTTTTGTGTGTTCGCTAGTAATTTTAGTATTAGTATTGTATAATTATTAATAATGGAAATGATTGGAAATGATCAAAGTATGTGAGATATGTAATAACAAATTTGAAACTAAATCGTCTACTAGAATTTATTGTTATGAATGTAGTGGAGAATCTACAAGGAATGTTTATACTACAAGAAAGCATCAAAAGACAATATTACGAAGAAGTATGAAATTACAAGCAATAAAATTATTAGGCGGAAAATGTTCTATATGTGGCTATGATAAATGTGTAGATGCATTAGAATTCCATCATGAGAATCCTGAAATTAAAGAGTTTAAATTAGGCTCTGGAAATACAATGTCATGGAAAGAATATAAGCAGGAAGCTTTAAAATGTATATTAGTTTGTTCTAACTGTCATAAGGAAATACATAGCAAAAGTGGTTATAAAAATATTTAACATTAAAATTTAAAATTAAACGATATGGATTTTATGGATTTAGTAAGAAACTATAAAAAACACCCGAATTCTGCTAAAAAGAATTGATTTTACTCGTTTAATAGTGTATAATAATAAAGTGTAGAATTAATGGAGTGATATCGAAGTGGTCATAACGAGCTGCACTGGAACTGCAGTACCCTCGTTTCGGGGGCCGTGGGTTCGAATCCCACTCACTCCGCCAAAATAAACTAATTTTTAAAAGAATATCAAACTAAACCAGTTCTCAAAAATAATGAGAAAACTGGTTTCTTTTATATCATAAAAAAATCTAAAGAGATAGTACAAAAGATTACATTAAATAGATAGACAATATTATTACCAATATTTATAATATAGAAACATAGAAAAATTTGAAAAAGGAAGAAGAACATAAGAGATAAAAAAATAAAGAAATAGATAAATAGAAAAACAAAGAAAATAGAGGGAAAAAATGAAAGAAGAAAACTTACAACAAATGATACAACCTTTACTAGAATGGTACAATACTCATAAGCGTAACTTACCTTGGAGAAAAAACAAAAATCCATATGAAATTTGGATTTCTGAAATTATGCTGCAACAAACCAGAATTGAGACAGTAAAAAGTTACTATGCTCGTTTTATGCAAGAATTACCTACCATACATGATTTAGCCAACATAGAAGAAGAAAAACTGTTAAAGTTATGGGAAGGTTTAGGATATTATAATAGAGCCAAAAACTTACAAAAGGCTGCTAAGTTAATAGAAGAAAAATATGAAGGAAAAATGCCTAATACCTATCAAGAATTAATTACTTTGCCAGGAATAGGAGAATATACAGCAGGTGCTATAGCGTCTATTAGTTTTAATGAAAAAGTACCTGCGGTAGATGGAAATGTCCTTCGTGTTATTTCCAGAGTACTAGGAAAGAAGCAAGATATTTTACTTCTAGAAACTAAGAAAGAGGTCACTAAGTTATTAACTAAATATATGCCAAATCAAGCAGGCAATTTTAATGAGGCACTCATGGAACTAGGTGAATTAATTTGTATTCCAAATGGAGAACCTAATTGTCTAAAATGTCCTTTACAACAATTTTGTATAGCATATCAAAATAATTTAACAAATGAAATACCAGTAAGGGTAAAAAAAGTAAAACGTAAAATAGAACAAAAAACAGTCCTTCTTCTTATGGATTCTTTCGAAAAAATAGCAATACAAAAACGAATGAAAAAAGGTGTACTTAGTGGAATGTATGAATTACCGAACATAGAAGGAAAACTTTCTGCAAGAGAAGTAATACAATTCGTACAAAAGGAGAAATGTTGTATACAAAAAATAAGATTTCTAGGAGAATTTAAACATATTTTTACTCATTTGGAATGGCAAATGTATGGCTATCAAATAGACATAGAAAAATGTAATTTACCATATTTATGGGTATCTAAAAAAGAGTTAGAAGAAAAATATGCTTTACCAACAGCATTTAAACAATTTTTAAAATAAAATTTATATATACAAAAAAATAACAGACAATTTCTTATCTGTTATTTTTTGTATGGCTCGTTTGACGCTTCCGTTTACGAATAATACGAGCTTGTATTTATAATTATATTTCATAGTTTGATTCTATGATTATAATTTAACATAACTTTAGTGATTTTGCAAGTGTTTTTTCTTTATTCAATTATAGCATCTGAATTTACAGCTAAGACTGGTCTTCCAACATTATCATTTACATGTCTCAAATAATTCAAATAATATATTCTAGCACTTTTTTTAGTCCTATCAACAGTTTCTTTTTCATTAATTTTTAAATTTACAATAAGTCCTTTTATTAGTATATCTATTAAAACTTCTCTATATTCTTCGTTTTCTTCTATTTCAAATTCATCAGCCACAATATATTGATTTTTACTATCTTTAATGCTAAAAATTTTACTTGAATCTTTATATTTATTTATCAGTAAATTTAAGAAAGCATCTTCTTTAAATAAATTATAATTAGAAACTATATCAGCAAGTGCTTTAAGTAACTTCTTCATGTAATCATCAACAGATATTGTTCCTTTTTTTAAGTCTTTCATTATATTCGTTGATATATCTATAAGCTCTTTTATTGAATCAGAATTCGTATTATTTTTTAAAAATTTAAAACAATTTTTTTCATCTCCTATAAGATTAGGATTTGATATTGATACAATATTAAAAAGAAAACTTTCCAAAAATTTTCTCATATATATTGCTACTCTTAGTAATGCTTTTTTATTTATATATATTTTTTCTTCTTCCTCCATTACATTACTTAGTAAGTCACACAATAACTTTGAGCCTAATTTTATATCATTCATAAACAAAAACTTCGTATCTATTTCTTTGCAATCTGTACAAAATAATCGCAATAATTCAAAATGTTCCAAAAGTTTATCACTTTGCAATTGTATAATAGCATAATCGATATTGTGTGTTAAAATAATAATATTAGATATTTTTTTATTCATTACATCAAAATAAAAATAATCTTCAATTATTGATTTAAATTTAAAAAAGTTATTCCAATCATTACTATTGACGGGGTCATCCAATACCATAACTATTGACTCATTTTCTTCTAATGTATTTATTATTTTTTTTACATAACTAAAAAATATTATTAAAGATAAAACATTTTTTTCTCCCTCACTCAATTGATTTAAAAAATCTTTTTCTTGTGTTTCTATTTCAATAGTAGATTCAGCCGAATCTTTCTTACTTATATTTGCATTTATTTTTAATTTAAGTCTAGGTTCATATATTTTTTCAAAATCACCTATATAGTCTTTTATTTTGTTAATATATTCTTCTGTGTCTTTTATTATTTTAGTTGTTAAATTAGATTCTTCTAAAAGAAGTTGTTTTTTTATCATTTCAACTTTTAATTGTCTCTGAAATATAGAAGATTGTAAGAACAACTGATATCCTTTATAATTTTTATTTATTTCATTATTCTCTTTATCTATTAATGTTTTTAATAAATTCTTTTTACTAATATATTTTAAAAACTCATTTAATTTGCATAATTCTTTTACTATTAAATCGCTATACTCCCCTTTTTCTGTTAAATTTTTAATTATGTTATATGTTTTTTCTCTCCTTTTTAATAAAATTCTATAAACTTTTCTTTCTTCAAGTCTTTTCGTCAATTCAAACCAATTATTCTTTTCTATATTTAAATACTCTGAATTTAAATCATTAAAAATGTCATAAATCTTTTCTATTTCTTTTTTGAAATTTTTTAATATTAACATATATTTATTTGATATGATACTTTTATATTTATCTTTTATTTCTTTTTTTATATCATTCCTGCAGTATAAACATTTTTTAAAATCTAATTCTTTATGATATTCATGACCATCTTTTATCCAATTTTGTATCTTCTTTACTTCTCTTTCATTTTTTTGTGTAATTTCTTCTAAAAAATCTTTTTCTTCTAACTCTAATTTTCCTATTAAAGTAGCTTCTTCTTTTTCCACATCTAAACTTTTAATCATACCATCTATTATTGTTATTTCTTTTTCTATTACTTCAGTATTTAAAATTTTTTTGAATTTTCTAGTTAGATTATCTATGGCAGAATTAATCGATTTCTCTTCATTATTTTTTTCATCATTTAAGAATTTAATTATTTCTTCTTTTATTTCTTCAGTATTATAAGTTACCTCTATATTAGGTAACATTAATTCATCAATATACTTATCATCTTCTAACTTTTCAAAATCTACCTTTAATTCTTTATTTTCAATATTCTTTAATATTTTTTCTATATATTTTTTAGCTAAATTATCATCAATATAATTCATAATAAATTTATTATTTTCCTTATCATATGATTCATCTTCAAGCAATTTTTCAACAATATTTTTAAAATCATTTTTAAATAATAAAAAATTTACATTTTGTTTATTAAATTCTCTTTTCTTTTTTCTAATCAAATTTAATTTTTCATTATCATCTTTACTTGAATCGCCTAAAAAAATCTGTTTTAATTTACTCTTATTTTGTGGATCAGTTTTATACCCTTTATCAACTGTTGAAATATATATATTATTATTAACAAAGTCTTGATCAAAAACTAAATATTTTATTTTTTTTCCATTAATAACTTTTTCTTTTTTTGAATTTAAAAAACGTGCAAATGTCGTCTTTCCAGTACCATTGGGTCCATAAATTAATGAATATGGCTTTTTTATATCAATTTTAATCATTTTATTACTTTTTAAATTTTTATATTCATATTCCATTTTATCATCTTCCTATTCATCTAATAATTCGTTATTAATACTTCCTTTGTAACTTGATTTTTATTTTTCAAATGGTAATTTGAATTGCTATAATTATAATTTAAATTATGTATATTATATTGATTTTCTATAGCCCAATTTATTAGCATTTCATTTTTAAGTCCTTTATGTTCTGTTACATTTGAAAGTGCAAATCTTATCCCATGTTTGTCCACTTCATTTAGATATTCTAATAATTCTTTTTCCTTATTTTCATTCCAGCCATCATTTTCATTATAACTAGCATCTCCTAAATAATAAGGCGGATCGAAATAACAAAAATCGTTGCTAGTCAATGAATCTAATTTAAATTTTTTATAATCTTCATTAACAAACGATATATTTTTAACAACTAATTTTCTACAGAACTCCAATAGATTCTTTCTAATTGAACTATTAAAATCTCTTTTTCCAACTGGCATATTATATTCGCCATTATTATTAAATCTAATTTGATGATTAAAAGCATAAATTACTAAAGTCAAAAACATAAAATCTCTTTCACTTGAATCTTTCATATGATTATAGTCATTTCTTAATTTTAAGTAGTATGGCTTATTATATTTTCCAAGTCCTGAAGAACTATTTTCTCCATAAAATTTATATCCATTTTTATAAGTATTACTTAAATTGTATTTTTCGATAATTGAATCTAGTTTATTAACAATTTCCATATAATCATAGTTTTTAAAAAGATCTAGTATTCTAATTAGATTAGTTTCATTATCTATTGCTATTATTTTATTTGCATTACTATTAACAGCAACATTCGCACCTCCACAAAAAAAATCCACAAATGTATCTATTTTTTTTGGAAATATATTTTTAAACTGTGGTAATAGTTTATATTTTCCCCCTGTGTAATTTAATGGAGACTTTGCAAAGTTATTATTGTCTTCTAATTGAATTTGGCTTTTTTCAGAAACTTCTGCTGTTTCGCACAAAAATAATCTTTCTTTATGGTCTATTGAAGTACTTTTCCCAGTAGTAAAATTATTATAAGATTGCTCAAATACTTTAACATTTCCCTTTTTCTCTAATATTTCTTTGATTTGTAAATCTGATATTTTTGCATTACTCCTGCTATTAGACTTGTCACCAGTATTGTTATAAGATACTAAAATATATTTGCAATTACAATTTTTAATTAAATCATCAAAAGCTTCTACTGCTTTATTGGTACAGTACCTACTTTTTAAATTAGTCCTGTCCATTTTTTTTGCAACACCATATACTTGTGGTTTATTCCAAACTGCAACATTTTCCAATAAATGATATGCATCGCAATATTGTCTTGAATTATACGGAGGATCAATATAAACTAAATCAGCTTTTACTTCTTTTATAAACTCATTTGCATCTTCATTGCTAATGTGTGATTTTGTTTCTCCATTCTTATTTATATCAATCATATACATAAAAAATTTATCTTGTATATTTTCAATTTTTCTATAAGCATCATAGTGTCCTACTGTATTCGCTACTCTATCCATTGAATATATTAAACTTGTTATTAAAACACTTTTTTCTCTTTCATTGATTTTTCCCTCATTATATTTTTTGTCTATATCATCTCTTATATAACCAATTTTCCTACAATCATTACTACTAAAATATGTATCACTAAAGTTTTGCGAAAAATAATTTTCTCCATCAATGTGTATAGCATTATATTTGTTTATTATATTTTCTATCTTTTTGATATCAACTTTAACAGGCTCATAAAAAGCTTTATAACTATAGCAGTTTGATTTTAGATAGTCATTAAAATAAACCTCTTTTCCTTTTTTTAGAAATAAATCTCCTACAACTCCTGTTCCAGCAAATACATCTATAACAGATTTAATATCTTTACAATTTTCATTAACTATCTTTTCTATAAAATTCAATAATTTATACTTACTTCCTAAATATCTTCTATTATTTATATCTAACTTTCTCATCCGTTTATCATTTCCTTTCCAGGCATCTAATGCACACTAGAATTATAGCAATAAAAAAAGAGTTTTTCAACTCTTTTTTTATAAATTATTGATTTTATTTTTTAATAATTTTTCATACCATTCTAAATCGTTGATATTAGTATCTTTATAAGCTTCATCAAAAATTTTATACAATTTAGAATACTGAATTTTTATATTTATTAGTTTAATTATATCTCTAATAGAAAGAGAAATAATTTTTAATCCACTTTTTACAGAATTTTTACCTCTAAATTGGTAATTTTTTCTTGATCTAAAATCACTTAATACCTCTTCTTGTAATATATTAGCTACAAAAACAGCATATGTATCATCATTATCATTTTCTTGAATTTCTCTCATCAAATGCCTTGATACAGGTTCCATTTCATTTTTTCTTTGAGATGTTGATTCTGTAAGAGTTGCTTCTAATAAAACTTTATGTTCTGGATAATCGTTTGTTTTATTATATTCATATACTATGTCAGCAGTTCCTCCTGCCGCATGAGTTTTTGGCAATAAATTAGCATCTAAACTTAATTTCATATATTCCAATATATTTCCGCTTCTATTACTAAACCTATACCATGTGATACCTAAAATATATTCAAATATAGTTGGAACATCTGAATTCCAATCAACATATTCATTAATTGCACTTCTATCGTTGTTTTCAATATATGTAAATAATTGAACAAGTTGATTTTCATTAAATTTATTATCAATTAATTCGTTAAATCTTCTTAATTTTTCATCTTCAATAAATGTCTTAATACTATCTTTATTTACAACTCTATCTGGATAATCAGCTTGAATTTGATATATAATTTCATCAACATTTACATTTAAACATTCATAAATTTTGTTTAATTCTATATCTGTTGAAATAAAGTTATTGTATTTATCTTTATCTAAAATTTCAGTATTTACTATTTCCTTAGAAATATTCAAAAAGAAATATTTTGGAAATACATCTAATTCAATTTTATCATCTTCAAAAATAACTATGTCAGATAATGAAATATACCTTTTATTTAAATCTGCATAATCTTCTAATGTGGCTTTCCATTTAGCAGTATGCATTACCTTAAAAAATTCTATTGTATATTCAGTTTTATTCTTAAAATTAAATAACGGTATTTCTTTAATATCTTCTAAATATTCTTCTGTTAGCATTTTTGAAGAATATCTAAGATAATCTTTCCAATATTTTGCTACTTTAGAATTTTTCTTTGTTTGTTCCTTTATGAAATTTATTATTGTATCACAAGCTTCTTCATCAAAGTCTTTTTTTGATATTCTATATAGTGCTTCAAAGAAATTATACATTGGTTCTACATATTTAGTACCTTTTCTTCCCATATCTATTATAGAAAATTCATCAATACTATTTACTCCATTTCCTTTAATAAAATCAATTGCTGCTTTATAGTTGGACATATTTTCCATCTTATTCTGAATAATATCTTCTATTGTTTTTTGATTATTTCTATACTTTTTTATATTTTCTAACATTATATCTATATATTCTCTATTAGTACATAATGGTAAAATATAAGTAAACTCATCTTTTGTTAGATATCCTAGTTCTGATAGAAAATATAATAATACTGCAAATGGTTTTACATTTATTCCATTATCAGTTATTTGAAGTTTTAATAATTGCTTTAGATACAAGTAGCTGTCTTTATTTATATTAAATATATTGTCACTTTTAAAATTTTCTTGTTCTACTATATCAATTATCTTTTCACCTATTTCTGTTATATGTCTATTATCGTCTATTACACCAATTTGTACTAATCCTGAAGTTTTTTGTCTAGCATCTTTTGGTTTATTATTTGCTTCACCTGTAATAAAGTTTTTTTGTAGCATTTTATTATAATATTCTTCTTGAATTGAATTATTTCCATTCCATCTTACATTTGGGTTTTCGTTCCAAAGTTCTTTTAAAATTTGAAGTTGTCTTTCAATTTTAAAATTTAAATTATTAACTCTGAAACTTGTGGTTCCTAAACTCCAACAATAACTTTGAAATTTAATATCTTCTAACATAAAAACAATCACTCCTTGCATTTAATGTTTGATATTTGTTATTATATCAAAGAATGTATTTATTTACAATATTTTTACATTTTTTGTCATAACTACAAATATAGGCTTTGATTTAACCAAAGCCTATATTTATAAAAATAATTTTATGAATATATAATTTCCTTAAATACAATCTCTTCCGCTTCATTTTTAAAGTTATTCATCATGCCCACCCAATAAAGCATATCCGTATTTTTCATATCTTCTGTTAGATTACTTTTTTCCTTTAATTGATTTATTATTTGCTCCACTCTATCTTGTGCTGTTTCTTGAATTTCTTTTAAATGGCTATTTAATGTTCCATCCATTAACATTATTG
>CABUKD010000045.1 GCA_902492105.1 uncultured Clostridium sp. | reverse complement strand
GAGTAGCCAGTCACTTAACTATCCAATATCAAGTAGGAGACATAGCAGAAGGAAAATGGACAACAGCACAAGAAGGAGCAGCATCAGTAACTGTAACAGGATTAAGCCACAATAATGTAGTATATGCAAGATTAACAGATGGAACAAATTATGGAAGTTATGCAAGTGTGGATATATTGGACAAACTAGGACCAACCGTAACAGTAACTCAAGGAAGTAAAAACACAAATAACATACAAGTAAGTGCAAGTAGTAGTGATGCAGAATGGGGAATGCCAGATAGCATAACATATAATTACTATATTAAACAAAGCAGTGCAGGAAGCTATCCAACAGATCCAACACATACAGGAACAGAAACAAGTTATACTTTTACAGGATTAATACAAAATACCAGTTATGATGTAAAAGTAACAACAAGTGATAAAGCAGGAAATCTAGGAGAAGGACAAGCAACTAATATCACAACAGACACAGTGGGAGGAGCAGATGATGACTTAAAAGACGGAAATATTATAGCAAGTGACCCAACATGGAGTAATGGAAGTGCAAGTATTACCTTAAGTAAAGGAACAGGAGTAGCCAGTCACTTAACTATCCAATATCAAGTAGGAGACATAGCAGAAGGAAACTGGACAACAGTACAAGCAGGAGCAGCTTCAGTAACTGTAACAGGATTAACACATAACAGCATTGTATATGCAAGATTAACAGATGGAACAAACTATGGAAGTTATGCAAGTGTAGATATATTAGACAAACTAGGACCAGCCGTAACAGTAACACAAGGAACTAAAAACACAAATAGTATACAAGTAAGTGTAAATAGCAGTGACGCAGAATGGGGAATGCCAGATAGTGTAACATATAACTACTATATTAAACAAACCAGTGAAGGAAGCTATCCAACAGACCCAACACACACAGGAACAGAAACAAGTTATACTTTTACAGGATTAATACAAAATACCAGTTATGATGTAAAAGTAACAACAAGTGATAAAGCAGGAAACCCAGGAGAAGGACAAGCAACGAATATTACAACAGACACGGTAGGCGGAGCAGGTGATGATTTAAAAGAAGGAAATATTATAGCAAGTGAACCAACATGGAGTAATGGAAGTGCAAGTATCACCTTAAGTAAAGGAACAGAAGTAGCAAGTAACTTTACTATCCAATATCAAGTAGGAGACATAGCAGAAAGCAACTGGACAACAGCACAAGAAGGAGCAGCATCAGTAACTGTAACAGGATTAAGCCATAATAATATAGTATATGCAAGATTAACAGATGGAACAAACTATGGAAGCTATGCAAGTGTAACAATACTAGATAAGATATCTCCACAAAGTGCAAGAATTAACTTAAGCACAAATACAACAAAAGAAAAAGAAACAATTACAGCAACAGTAACACATACAGACAATGAAAGTGGAGTAAATATTACAAATTGTAAATGGGTATATAATACAACAAGTACACCAATAGGAACAGAAGAAGGCAGTTACACAGGAGGAAACTTTAGTAGTAATGGAGAAACTATTAATTTAACAGCATCTACAGCAGGAATTTATTATTTACATGTATTAACAGTGGACATGGGAGGCAATAAAGTAGAAAGTATTTCAAATGCAATTACAGTGGAAAAGAAAATAGTAGCAGATGGAAGTTTTAGTGAAGAAAAAGGAGTAAATACACCGGATTTGGCAAATGGAAAATTAACACCAGTAAAATGGGTAAATAATAAATTGAAAACTACCACAATAGATGATCCAGATTGGTATGACTATAGTACAACAGCTAAAAAATGGGCAAACGCACAAACCGCAGATGGAAGTATATGGGTATGGATACCAAGATATGCATATCAAATAAATACATTGTACCATAGTAGTAGTACAAAAGGAGGAGAAATTAATATTAAGTTTATGAAAGGAACAAGCAATGAAGCAGCAGATGGAACAACAACATGGCAAAATAAAAGTGGACAAGGAAATTGGAATGTCCATCCTGGATTTGAGTATAGTAATACAGTGTCAGGATTATGGGTAGCAAAATTTGAAGCAAGTAGAAATAATGCAACAAGCAGTAGTGAAGGAAGTGGAAATACAATAAAGATACAACCAGGAGTACGAAGTTGGATAGATATTAGTGTAAAGGATATTTATAATACATGTTTAGATTATAATAGTAGTTTAAATAGCCATATGATGAAAAACAGTGAATGGGGAGCAGTAGCATATTTAGCACAGAGCAATTATGGAAAAAATGAAGAAGTATGGATAAATCCAAATGATAGGTTTTTAACAGGACAAGCAGGAACTGGACCAAGTGTAGGTAGGACAACATCAACAGATGAATATAATAGTGGAAATGGTCCACAAGCAAGTACTACAGGAAATATCTATGGAGTGTATGACATGAGTGGAGGAAGTTTGGAATATGTAGCAGCATATGTGGACAATGGAAATGATAATTTAAATACTTATGGTTCAAGTTTGATAAAAGGAGCAAGTTATACAAAAGATGTGTATATAAGGGGTGGTTCTACATCTGGAGAAGATAGTGGGCAAACTAATTATAGTGCTAATAGTAGTAGATATGGAGATGCAGTTTATGAAACGACATCAACTTATTATGATACAAATTCGTGGTATGGTGACTATTTAGAATTCCCTTATTATAATTCTCCTTTCTTTCTTAGAGGAGGTGATCGTTCCAATGGCTCAGGGGCAGGTATATTCAGTTTTAGACGTTACACTGGAAAAGAGCAATATAGCAGTGGATTCCGTCCAGTACTCGTAGCATTTTAGAAAAATATATAAAAACATATAAAATTATATAAGAAATATTATAATTACATAATGAAACTATTTCAAATGTATTGAAGCCAAAAAGTTAGACACTTTTTGGCTTCAATACATTTGGAATAGTTTTTCATTAAATATAACTTATTATTTTATCTATGCTTAATTTAAAAATTTTAAGCTCATTCATTTATTTCTTTATTTAGCTTTTTGTTAAAAATAACAAATGCAAAAATACCTAAACCAAAAACATAGGTAAATATACTAACATAATTTCCAAAAGTAGGTATTTGTTGTAATAACCATAAAATAATGACACTTACTATAGATAATAAAATAGTTTTGGCTTTTGTTTTGTTTTTGAATTTATTAGCAAAATAGTTTCCTATAGCCATTCCTAAAATAGCAATGGTAATAGAAAGTACTAGGCAATATAAAGCAAGTAAAGCTATACCAAAGTAAGTTAAAAATCCTGTTATAATAAAAGCAAGTGCTAGTAAAGGAACAACAATAAAAGATGCAATTCCAATTCCTGCTACTACAAAAGGATGTTTTGACATACTATAAGTTATTTTATTTGTAAATTGTGAGGTAAAGAAAGTAACTAATAAAATGATAATTATTGCATAAAGTATTACTCTTAAAAATTTAGAAATATAATTAGAAATTACTTCTCCTACTGTTTTAGTAGTATCAATTTTTGTAAATTTAATTTCTCCACTAACAGCACCTTCAGGAATTTGCATTTCTTGTACAGCAGTATAATGTAAATTACCACCAATGGTATTTGTAGCTTTTTCTGCAAAGTTAAGTTTTCCTGTTGCTATATAAACATCTTTTTTTACCTTTCCCGTTAAAGTAGCTTGATTACAATATAATTTTAAATCTCTTGCAACTGTGGCTCCTTTTTCTAAAGAAAAGCTACTAGTATAGGCGTAAATATCGCTTACTGTTCCGGAAACTGCTATCGTAGTAGCATAAGCAAAAATGTTACCAGAAATTTCTGCAGAATTTTTGATTGTTAGATTGTTTGCAAGAACAAACAAATCTCCCTGAATTTCGCCTTGAATGGTTACACTAGAACCATAAACAAATACATTACCATTTACTGTGTTTTCAATAACTACGTTATTATTTGCAATGTAAACATCTGTATTTAGAATAGAAACTGGTTCCTGTTTTTCATTTGTAGTAGTTGCCTGTACTGCATTTTTATTTACGTTAGCTTCTTCACTGCTGGCTAAGCAAAAAGAAGAAAGAGTAAATACTAGTAGTAAACAGAGAATGACAATTTTTAATGTTTTAGACATATAAAATCTCCTTTCAAATTTCCCATACAAACGAAGTTAAGTCTTTTCAGAAATCGATATTTTGGAAGCAAAATGAGTATGGAACAAAAACACTTATCTTATTTCATATGGGAGTATTACTGTAACTATATATGATTTTGCTAGCAAAGTCAAGAAATAAGATAAAAAACAAAAAAACATGGTATAGTATTTATACCATATTTTGGGATATAGATTTAGCATTTTAATTCATGCTATTTTTTGAATTTTGTGTAACAGAGTAATCTAAAGGAACCTCTGTATAATAAGCACAGGATGGATTAGGTTTTATTTTTTGCTCACAAATATTTTCAAAACAACATTTGCCATCCTGTTGATAAATACAATTTTCCGAACAATTAATATTAGTCAAACAATCATCCCCATATTTTCATTTTCTACTTATTATGGATATAAAACTAAAAAATATACATTAAAACATTAAGATTTTGCAGAAGAGTGAACAGGATTTTCACATAACTTTGCAACACAGCATTTATTACAAGCTGGATTTTGTGCTTTACAAATTGCTCTACCATGGTAAATTAAAATATGGTTAGCATCTTCATAATATTTTTTAGGAAATTCTTTTAATAAATCTTGTTCAATTTTTTCTGGTTCTGTTTTTTTAGAAAATCCAATACGATTAGAAAGCCTTTTTACATGAGTATCTACAGCAATTCCCTGTGGATTATGAAAAGCTTCTAACATAATAACATTAGCACTTTTTCTCCCAATTCCGGGAATAGTCATTAATTCTTCCATAGTTTGAGGAACTTCTCCACCAAAATCTTGTAAAATTTTTTGAGAAGCAAGTTTTAAATTTTTTGCCTTATTTTTATAAAATCCACAAGAATGAATTAATTTTTCAATGTCTTCTAAAGTCATATTCACAAAATCCTGTGGAGTATGATATTTAGGAAAAAATTCAGCAGTTACTTTGTTTACTCTTTCATCTGTACATTGTGCAGAAAGCATAACAGCAACTAATATTTCAAAAGGAGTAGTAAAATCTAAACTACACTTGGCATCAGGATATTCTTTTTTTAATATTTCAAAAATTTGAATTGCTTTTTCTTGGTTCATATTTGGCACCTCTCTTATTCGTTTCTATTAATTATTTTTCATTAGTAAAATCACTTTCTAAAATAAAAGTACATATAATATAAAAAAAGGAGGTAATAGATTATGTTGTGTGCATTAAAGAAAACGATAGGTGTGTGTTTAATAGGATTAGGCTTAGGAATCCTATTAGTATTATTACTTCCTCTATCAGGATGGTTATTTGCTTTAGGAATTGCAGTTATAGCAGTAGGTCTTATGTGGTTATCTTGCAAATAAAATAAAAGGAATTTAGCAAAAAGGAGAGTGAGGGAAATGACAATCGTTGTAAAAAAAGTTCCAAAATGCTTAAGGGGTATTGTAAAGCTTTTATTTGGAATCAAAGAAAAATAATACATAAATAAGTTTTATGTATAAAACAGTGGATTTGTCACATGTGCATTAAAAAAAGAGGTTATTTTGAAAAATAGCCTCACTTTTTTATTTTTCTATTTTTTTCATCAAAATAAAACATAGTTACTAACTTAAGCTCTAACTACTTTTCCAGAACGTAAGCATTTTGTGCATGCATGAATTGTTTGAGTTTGACCATCAACTACAGCTTTTACTCTTCTTAAATTAGGTCTAAAAGTTCTAGTAGCTCTTCTACTAACATGAGAACGAGCAATGCTAATTTTATTTCCATGAGATAATGTTTTTCCACAGATATCACATTTTGCCATTTTAAATGCACCTCCTATATGTAAATCTAAAATTGACTATTTATAAGTTTACCACAAATAATGAAAAAAAACAAGGCTTTTTTGTGAATTTTTTGTTAGGGTTTAAAACTATTATCTGTAAAGTAAATGAATTAGTGGCAAGAAATGAAAGTATCGAATGGGGAGTTTTAAGAAAAGGAAGTGTGAGTATTACTGGAACAGAATATGTTCCTGAAATACCAAATGAAAGTAAGGTAAAAGAAGAGATAGAAAAAATATTAAACATAGAAAATACAACAGAAAGAGCAATTGAATATATGTTATATGGTATGAGAAGCCAATTGTTTTGGGATGGTAATAAAAGAACTAGTACAATTTGTGCTAAT
Source organism: uncultured Clostridium sp. (assembly GCA_902492105.1). Classification (GTDB taxonomy): domain Bacteria; phylum Bacillota; class Clostridia; order TANB77; family CAG-508; genus CAG-273. The sequence goes on along the minus strand of CABUKD010000045.1, from coordinate 5,658 downwards.
AAAATTATGATTGAAAACGGAAATGGAATTATTAAAGTACCAGATAACAAACTAGAAGAATTTACCACGCTTTTATCAGAATTTTATAGTACCAATAATAAAGAAAAAATAAAACAATTTATTTTTGACAATTGTATAGATGGATTAATTTTATAAAAATGTTACAATATAAAATGATTTTAAAAATTTACCTTCCATTCTTTAGTATGGAAAAAATGAAAATTTAAATTTAATAGAGCATTAAACAAGAAGTTTTAATGCTCTATTAAATCTTTTATAACTTCTCCTGCTAATATAAAACCTGCAACTGGTGGAACAAAACTAATACTAGCAGGAATTCTTTTCTTCTGTTTCATATTTTCTAATTCCTCTTTATTTTGCATAATATTGTTTTTAACAATATCATTTTCTACTATATTAGCTATGTTATAAGGTATTTCCTTCGAATATACTACTTTTACATTCTTTATTCCACGCTTTCCTAATTCTTTTCTCATCACTTTAGCAAGAGGGCACACAGAAGTTTTAGAAATATCTGCAACCTCAAACTTAGTAGGGTCTAACTTATTGCCAGTTCCCATACAAGAAATAATAGGAATGTTACGTTTTTTTGCTTCCTCTATTAAAGAAATTTTAGAACTAACAGTATCTATAGCATCAATAATATAATTAAAAGGCGTGTTATTAGCAAAGTTAAAAAACATATCTGCATTTTCTTGGTTAAAAAATTCTTGAAAAGTAAAAACTTCTAATTGCGGATTAATTTTTAACAATCTTTCTTTTTCTATTAATACTTTAGGCTTACCCAAGGTGGTGGTATCTGCAATTAATTGACGATTGATATTGGTAACATCTACTACATCTTTGTCTACTAAAGTAAGTTTACCAACACCACTACGAGCCAAAGATTCAATTGCATAAGAACCAACTCCCCCACAACCAAATACAGCTACATGGCATTTTGCTAGCTTTTCTATATTTTCTTTTCCTATTAAATTTTCTGTTCTATTTAACCAATTTTCCATAAAATTTCCTTTCAATATTACTTATTGTTAAAATTTATTATAATTGATTTATCTAAATTTTGCAATTATTTTCATATCCAAACAAAAATTTGTAAAAACACTTGCAATTTTTTGTGTTTATGATACAATAGACAAGCAGAAAGAAATATATATAAGGATTTGGAGAGGTAGAAAAATGTTTGCATATATTAAAGGAAATTTAGTAGTGAAAACTAAAGGATATATTGTAATAGAAACAGGGGGAATCGGTTATAAAATATTTATGTCAGAGTCCGCTATTGAAAAAGCAGGTAACATAGGAGAACAAATACAAGTTCACACTTATATGAGAGTAAGGGAAGATGACATTAGTCTATTTGGCTTTTTAAGTAACGAAGAATTACGAATGTTTGAGCTACTATTAGGTGTTAGTGGAATTGGAGCAAAAGGAGCTTTAACTATCTTATCTAATATTACACCATCCCAGTTTGCTTTAGCAGTAATAGCAAATAATGTAGATATTCTAAAAAAACTACCAGGAATAGGACCTAAAACAGCACAGAGACTTATTTTAGAGTTAAAAGATAAATTGAAAAAAGAACAACAAAGCAGTGAAGAAAGTATAGAAACAGGCAAAGTATCAGCAGAAGAAAAAAATGCTCTAAAACAAGCAATACAAGAAGACGAAAAAGTTTCAGAAGCAGTTAGTGCATTACAGGTGTTAGGCTATAGCAAAAGAGAAATTGTACAAGCTTTAGAAAAAGTCGATGTTATGGATTTAAGTGTAGAAGATATTATTAGAAAGGGACTTAGTAACTTAGCTAAGGGAATTTAAATAATAATGAGCAGCGAATAAAGAATAGAGGGAAGGAGTGTCCCAAGTGGCTGAAAATCAGCCAAAAAGGAACGTCCCCAATGCCTGAAGAAAGGAAAAAACATGGATTTTAGTAAACCATTAGCATATAGAATGAGCCCACAAACTTTGGAAGATTATGTGGGGCAAGAACATATTTTAGGAAAAGATAAAATTTTATATAGAACTATTCAAGCAGATAGATTATCTAGCATTATTTTGTGGGGACCGCCTGGGTGTGGCAAAACTTCACTTGCGAGAGTAATCAGTAAAACAACCAAATACAAATTTTTAAAGATTAATGCAGTTACTTCTGGAATTGCAGATATTAAAAATGCAATTGAAACTGCTCAAAATTTGTTACTAAATCCATCTGGAAGATGTATTTTGTTTATTGATGAGATTCACAGATTTAATAAGTTACAACAAGATGCGCTTCTTCCTTATGTAGAAAATGGTACTGTTATTTTAATAGGAGCAACTACAGAAAATCCTTATTTTGAGGTAAATAAGGCTTTAATTTCCCGTTCTATGGTATTTCATTTGGAACCTTTAACAGACAATGATATTTTTAAAATCCTTAAAAAATCACTTACTGCTGAACAGGGGCTTGCAAGTTATAAAATTCAAATAGAAGATAGTACTTTATTAAAAATTGCAGAAACAGCAAATGGAGATGTAAGAACAGCGCTAAACGGCTTAGAAGTAGCAGTTCTTACTACACCAGTAAATAAAGATGGGATAATTGTAATTACCGACGATATTGCAAAAGAATGTGTACAAACTAGAAAAGCTGTGTTTGATAAAAAAGGGGATAGCCACTATGATAATATTAGTGCTTTTATTAAATCTATGCGTGGTTCAGACCCAGATGCAGCATTATTCTATTTGGCAAGAGCATTAAATGCAGGAGAGGATCCTGTATTTATGGCAAGAAGAATTGTAATTGCAGCGGCAGAAGATGTAGGAATGGCAAATCCTCAAGCCTTAATATTAGCAACATCTGCAATGCAAGCTGTAACTATGGTAGGAATGCCAGAAGCAAGGATTATTTTAGCAGAGGCTGCGGTATATGTAGCAACTTCTAAAAAGTCTAATGCAGCTTATTTAGGAATAGATAAAGCTCTGCAAGACGTAGCAAATAAAGACACAGGAACCATTCCAATGCATATTCGAAATGCTCCTGCGGAAGGAATGAAACAAGAAGGGTACAGCGTAGGGTATAAATATCCGCATGATTATCCAGGACACTGGGTAGAGCAACAATATCTGCCAGACAAAATGTTGGGAACAAAATATTATATAAAAGATGATACAGTAGAATAAAAAGGACCAAAGGGGACGGGCTTAATTTGTCCTAACCTTTATTGTTTTTATAATAAATATATACATAAAAGTTGGTATTCTATTATTTTGTAGCGAGTTAGGGTGGGGACCAACAAGTTAGAGCCTTCAAGCAAAGATTTGTTAAGATCTTTGTACTGAAGGCTCTTCGTAGTTGGGCGAGCAAGAAATAATAGAATACCAACTTTTATAGAAAATATATTAAAAAAGTGGATAATTATATTTATCCACTTTGATGTATTTTAGTCTTTCTTATCTTTAAATACTTCTGCAGCTGTTCCAAGTGAACTTAAAGCACTTGTTGCTTCAAAAGGAATAAATACTTTATTAGCATTTCCATTAGCAACTTCTTTTAAAGCTTCTAAAGATTTTAATTGAACTAGTTTCTCATCTGGTTTTGCTTTCATCATAGCATCATATACCATATGTATTTCTTGCGCCTTAGCCTCGGCTACTTTTTTAATGGCTTCTGCTTCACCGGCAGCTCTTCTGATTTTAGCTTCTTTATCAGCTTCTGCTTCTAGTATAGCAGCTTCTTTTTTACCTTCTGCTAAAGTAACAGCAGATTGTCTTTCACCTTCTGCTTGTAGAATTAAAGCTCTTTTATTTCTTTCTGCATTCATTTGTTTTTCCATTGCGTCACGAATATCTGCAGGTGGAGTAATATCTTTAATTTCTACTCTGTCTACTTTACAACCCCATTGATCTGTTGCTTCGTCTAGAATTACTCTTAAACGATCATTAATAGCATCTCTTGAACTAAAGGTATCATCTAAGTCCATTTTACCAACAATATCACGAATAGTAGTAATTGCTAGGTATTCAATACCTTTCTTTAAATTTTGAATTTCATAAACTGCTTTTGCAGGGTCTGTAATTTTGTAGAATACTACAGTATCAATAGTAATAGTAACATTATCTTGGGTAATTACACCTTGTGGCGGAATATCCATAGTTTGTTGCTTTAAACTTACTACACTACGAACATGGTCTACAAAAGGAATAATAATGGTAAGACCAGCATCTGCTATTTTATGAAATTTACCAAGTCTTTCAATAATGTAAACTTCAGATTGTTTTACTATTTTAATTGTATTAAATGCAATAATTAAAATAATAACTAATAGGATTATGAAAAAAATCCACATAAAATTTTCCTCCTTTTATTAATTAAAAAATATATATTAAAATATTAATATCATCTTTATATTTTATTTATGCTCTTCAAAGATTTCTTCTGGCACTTTTGCTTGTAAATTAGTAGTAACAACAGCTTTTACACCATCTATACTTAAAATTAAAACTTCAGTACCTTTTTCAATAGTTTCTTCTGTTTCTGGCTTAGCAGACCATACTTGACCTTCTACTTTAATCTGTCCAGTTCCTAGAGTAGAATTAATATCTTTTACTACAAGAGCTTTTTTACCAACAATGGTAAAAGCATTAGTAACCACAGTTTTATCTTTTTTCATGAACTTTTGAAGAAGTGGTTTGGTAAAAAGTATAAATAAGGTAGAAGAACCTACAAATACTGCTATTTGTATAACGAGGCTGTCTGTAATAAAACTAACCAACATGGCAAGTAAAGCACCTAAACCTAACCAAAAGATTAAAAAACCATTGGTAATAATTTCTCCAATCATAAAAATACCTGCTAAAATTAACCATACATACCACATAATTAACATTCTCCTTATTTGGTTTGTTAAAGCTACTTAAAAATAGAATAAAATATTTTAAAATTAAAAATAAGTTTCTATTCCTTTATTTTAATTTTTAAGAACTCAATAACAATTCTATTATACTATATTCTTAAGGAAAAGGGAATATGTTTTGAAAAAAATGTCGAGAAAAAATTTATAAAATTTTATCAAACTATGATAGAACTTTTGTAAGATAGTTGTCGATTTTTATCAAATTGTGTCATACGATTTTTGTTGCATTTAACATAAAATTATGCTATAAATGTCTATAGTTAGAACTTAGTATTTAATTTATTCGAAAATATAAATCTAAAACACTTTACATTTTTTCTTAAAATTCATACTAATTTAATTTCAATATTTTTATATCAAATTAAATTAATATCTAAATTTACATTAAAGTAGTTACCTATATATCTATATTATTTTCCTAATAGAGATTTATAAAATAAATAATATTTAATATTCTTAACTTTTCTGAAATTTATTTCTTAGCAGTATTTTATTTCTATAATATTTATTTTCTAAATTAATTCCTATTATAAGTAAAATAAGTGATATTTGAGCTATAAATTAAATTTAATTTATATAGAAGTATTGATATCTGACTAATATTTTGTTAAAATGGAGGTAGCAGATATGGAAGATATCGCAAGCTTTGTAAAAAACAAAAAAGAAAGATTGGACTTAAAGAATGATTATGTATTTAAAAGGATTTTTGCAAAACCGGAAAATAATAAGGAATTAAAAGAAC
>CABUKD010000044.1 GCA_902492105.1 uncultured Clostridium sp. | reverse complement strand
TTAGTAAAAAAATATTAAATAAAAAAACAATATTAAATAAAGTAAATTATAAAAATTATTTTTCAAAATTATTTTATCATTTAAAAAATAATTCAAATAAAAAAATATTGAGAAAACAAAATAATTAAAAACGAAACAGATAATAATTTTAAAAATAAATATTCTAATTTTGAAATAAAGGAATAATAAAAAATTAGACCAAAAATAATTAATTATTAATTCCAACAATAAAAATAAAATTAAATAAAATTAATAATTAAGGAGGGAAAAATGGCTAATATTTTAAATGAAGTGGTTACGAATCAAAACGAAATCAATCAAAACTTAGAGCAAACAATAAAACAAAATGAATTAGTAACCGAAAAAGAACAAACTCATTTTTTGGACACTACTTGATTACAAGTAGTAAATACTGCAATTGATTTAGGATTAAGATGGGTATTACCAGATTTTGTAGAAAATCAAATCATTGATGTAAAAGATAGCTTATTAAGAGGAGGTTTAAAAGAAGGAATTGATAAAGCAATTAATAGCGCTGTAGAATTAGGAAAAAGTGTAACTGGAATTTTTACAGGGAAATTTGAAAATGTTTCGCAAGCACAAAATGCAGTAAAAAATGGAGGTATTATAGATGGAATTTCCAATGTATTAGATTCTACTTTATCTTTTACAACAAAACAAGGATGGATTCCAAGTAATGTTGCTAGTTTAATTAGTCAAGGGAAAGATGTTATCTTAGATAATGTAAGCAATAATATTGAAGATGAATTTGTAAATCAATTAGATCATATTGAAAAATTAGGTAAATATGAAAATAACTGGAGAGAATATTATAATGCACAGGATTTTGAAGGAATGGAAAGAGAATATCAAAAAATAAAAGAAAGATTAAAAGAAACTCTTCCATTAGAAACTACTTTAAAACAAGCACGAGAAATAGAAAATTTACATTTAATTATTAAAAATAATGGACATAATTTTAATTTGACACAAGAACAATTAGAATTGGCCGGATTTTTAGTAAATTAAATAAAAAAGTTGACAAAAAAATAGAGTAAATAATATTTTTAAAATTCTTGACTTTTATAATCTATTTTTAAAATATATATTCTATAATTTCAAGATATTTATTTCAAATTAATTCAAAGAAAACAATTTTATTTCAAATCAATAAGGAGATTTTATTTATGATTCCAAAAAATGATTTTAATTCAAACTACAATGAAAATTCTGATACAAAAGCAAAAGATATTTTATCTCCAAAATTAGATGTTATATTCCAAATTTTATTTGGAGAAGTGGGAAGCGAGAAAATTACAAAGGATTTTTTAAGTTCTATGTTAAGCGAAGAAATTAATGAGATTAGCCTAGACGAAAATATAATTTTAAGAAGAGAAATACCAGAAGGAAAAATGGGAATTGTTGATATATTAGCAAAAATCAATAACACAGAATATTGTAACATTGAGATGCAACTAACAAACAAGAAAAACTTAATAAAAAGAATGTTATATTATTGGTCAAAGCAATATACAAAAGAATTAAAAAAAGGTGAAGATTACAAACAATTAAAAAGAACTATTGTAATATTAATAGCAGATTTTGAAATAGAAGAATTAAAAAACGTAAAATATCATAGTAAATGGAAAATAATTGAAGAAAATGAAAGAAAATACATATTGACAGAAGACTTGGAGTTTCATATAATACAATTATCTAAGATGTACAAGTTAAACGCAGAAGGAAAAGAAAAAAAGCTTATAGAATGGTTGTACTTCTTGAATAATCCAGAAAGTAAAGAGGTGCAGGGATATATGAAAAATAATGAAAGTATGAGACAAGCCAAAAAAAAGTTAGAACATATGAGTGATGACAAAGTAGTAAGAAGATTAGCAGAATTAAGGGAAAAAGCAATATTAGATGAACGAGAAGCAGAATATACTGGATATACGAAAGGTAAGGAAGAAGGAGTAAAATTAATAGCCAAAAAAATGAAAGAAGAAAAAATAACATTAGAAACAATTATGAAAATAACAAATTTATCAAGAGAAGAAATAGAAAAGCTATAAAAAACAACCTAAAAAAGTAAGCAAAATCATTGATTTTTCTTACTTTTTTATGGATTTTTACTTGCATATTTTTGCTTGTTTTAGTATAATACAAATGTATGAAAAAGACTAGAAAAGAGGTAAAAAAATGGAAGCAAATGACGAAAAAAGAAATGACGGAAAAATAATAGAACGTGACATTGAAAAAGAAATGCGTACAGCCTATATTGACTATGCAATGAGCGTTATTGTATCAAGAGCTCTTCCAGATGTAAGAGATGGTTTAAAACCAGTACATAGAAGAATTTTATATGCTATGTATGAAGATGGAATTACATCAGACAAGCCATACAGAAAGTGCGCTAATACAGTAGGTTCTGTTTTAGGAAGATACCATCCACATGGAGATTCTTCTGTATATGATGCAATGGTACGTTTAGCACAAGATTTTACACAAAGATATCCATTAATTGATGGTCATGGAAATTTTGGTTCTATTGATGGTGATGGTGCCGCAGCTATGAGGTATACAGAAGCAAGAATGGCCAAAATTGCAGAAACAATGCTAGAAGACATAGAAAAAAATACAGTAGACTTCATGCCAAACTATGATGATCGTTTGCAAGAACCAACAGTACTCCCTTCTAAAATACCAGCATTACTAATTAATGGTTCTTCTGGTATAGCAGTAGGTATGGCAACTAATATTCCACCACATAATTTAACAGAAGTTATTAATGGAATTATTAGAATTATTGATGAAGATAATGTTACAGAAGAACAACTAATGGAAGTTATTAAAGGACCAGATTTCCCAACAGAAGGTGTTATTTTAGGACTAGAAGGAATTAAACAAGCTTATACTACAGGTAGAGGAAAAATTACCGTACGTGCAGAATGTGAAATAGAAGAAATGAGCAATAATAAACAAAGAATTATTGTAACTTCTCTTCCATATCAAGTAAATAAAGCTAAATTGATTGAAAATATTGCTACACTTGTAAAAGAAAAGAGAATTGAAGGAATTTCTGAAATTAGAGATGAATCAGATAGAGAATGTAAAGTAAGAATCGTAATTGAACTAAAAAGAGATGTAAATGCTCAAGTTATTTTAAATCAATTATATAAGCATACACAATTACAAGATACTTTTGGAATTATTATGCTTGCTTTAGTAAATGGAGAACCTAAAATTTTAACACTAAGACAATGCTTAGACTATTATATAGACCATAGAAAAACTGTAATTCTTCGTAGAACTCAATTTGACTTAGACAAAGCATTGGCAAGAGCACATATTTTAGAAGGATTAAGAATTGCATTAGATAATATTGATGAAGTAATTGAAATCATTCGTAATTCTTATGATGATGCAAAAGAAAGATTAATGGAAAGATTCAATCTTTCTGAAATTCAAGCACAAGCAATTTTAGATATGAGATTAAAAACATTATCAGGCTTGCAAAGAGAAAAAATAGATGAAGAATATAACGAATTAATGAAATTGATTGAACATTTAAGAGCGGTTTTGGCAAGTGAAAAATTAGTATTTGATATTATCAAAGAAGAATTGTTAGAAATTAAACAAAAATATGGTGATGAAAGAAGAACAAAAATAGTAGCAGCAGAAGGCGAAATTGATATCGAAGATTTAGTAAAAGAAGAACAGACTGTTATTACTTTAACCCATTTTGGTTATGTAAAAAGAATGCCAATAGACACATACAAAAGCCAAAAACGTGGAGGAAAAGGAATTACAGGATTAGCAACAAGAGAAGACGATTTTGTAAAACAAATCTTTACAGCTTCTACTCATGATACTATATTATTCTTTAGCAACAAAGGAAAGTTATATCGTTTAAGAGGATATGAAATTCCAGAGGCAGGAAGAACTGCAAAAGGTACAGCTATTGTTAATTTATTAAGACTAGATGCAGGAGAAAAAATATCAGCTGTTATTCCAATTAGTAATTTTGCAGATGGAAAATATTTATTAATGGGAACCAAAAAAGGTTTTATTAAAAAGACACCATTAAATGAATTTGACAGTAACAGAAAAAATGGATTACTTTCTATTACCTTAAGAGAAGATGATGAATTAATTGATGTTCGTTTAACAGATGGGCAGGATAATGTTGTATTAGTTACAGAAGAAGGATCTTGCATTACCTTTAGTGAAAAAGATGTAAGACCAATGGGAAGAACAGCACAAGGGGTAATTGGAATTCGTTTGGATGAAGAAGATAGCGTTATTGGCATGGAATCTATTATAGAAGGTAATAAAAATGCTACATTACTTGCTATAACAGAAAATGGTTTTGGAAAAAGGACAGAATTAGAAGAATATAGAGTACAAACTAGAGGTGGAAAAGGAGTTATTACTTATAAAATTACACCTAAAACAGGAAAATTAGTAGGTATTCGTATTGCAACAGATGACGAAGATGTAATGTTAATTACAGACAACGGAACCATTATTAGATTAAAAGTAAAAGATATTAGTGTTCTTGGAAGATCAACACAAGGTGTAACATTAATGAGAACAAATGAAGGAAAAGTAGTTAGCATAGAAACCATTAAACCAGAAGAAAATGGAGAAGAATAAAATTTATATATAAAAGAGAATAATCAGGAAAATATTGTTCCTGATTATTCTTTTTATATAAAAACAATGGTCACTCACGCAAGTCTTTAAAAATCTCAAAAGCAGTTCTAATACTTTTATTAAAATAAATTTAGGATAGCATTTTTATTTTGTAAAACGAATATCTTCTCCAAAAAAATAACAAATATGGTAATTTCCTACTAATCTTGAAACAATTCTTTCATCATAAGTTTCAAATAAGGACTGCAAACTTAAATTAGTAGAAATAATAGTCTTTGTAGATTTATGAGTATTTAATAATCTGCTATTGATAATATTAAATAATTCTACTAATTTCATATTATTTACGCCTTCTGTGCCTAAATCATCAATAATTAATAAATCTACATTTAATAAATGGTCATAAATATCTGATGGAATATTTGGTTTTCCAAAGCGATAACCAATAATGGTATCTAACATAACAGAAGCAGTTTGGTATAAAACTGTTTTTCCTTGTTTTAATAATTCGTTGGCAATACAGCTAGATAAAAAAGTTTTACCCAATCCTGTTTTTCCTGTAAATAATAAATTTTTTTCTTCTACATCATCAAAATGTTGAATAAAATCTTTACAAATTTTTAAAATTAATTCAATATTTTCTCTAGGAGATATATCAGACTCATATTTTTGTGGATCTACTTTAGTAGAATATAAATTTATATTAAAATTTTTAAAGTTTTGTTTTTCTAAATTATGAATATTAGATTTATTATATTCTATATCATAAATTTTTTGTGTAAGACAACTACACATTTTGGTGCTATTTCCATCTAAAATATAACCTGTATCTTTACATTTTTTACATTCATATTGAGGCTGCATTAATTGTGCTCTATCACCAATGGAAGCTAATATTTTTTCCTTTTCTTTTTTTAATTCTTCTATTTTTTTGTTAAAATCTTTTAGTAATTTTTCATTATTATTAAGAGCTAATTCTTTCATGGTAGATAAAGCTAAACTACTTAATTTTTGATCAATTTCAGAAAGAGCCGGAAATTCATCATAAATTTTTTGCTTTTCCCTTTGAGCCATTTCTTCAGCCCTAATTTTCTTTTTATCATATTCAATTAATAAATTTTTTAAAGTATTATTATTCAAAAAAATATTGATAATCTAATTATTTTAATAATTAGATTATTTCTCCTTTCTTTTTATAATAAAGATTTCTTTTTGTTTTATATTTCATCTAATTTTAATCTTGTCTATTATTGGACCATTTTTTATTCTAGCTAAAATTTAAATTTTATATTATAGAATCAATATAAAAAATAAAGTTTAATAAAAAACTATCAAATTTTAAGCTCTTTTATTTGCATATAAAGAATTCAAATTATCATAAGTTCTCTGATCATATTTTTGATATCCGGTTTGTTTTTCCAGTTGTTTAATATCTTTCGTTTTTTGCCTCATTTCTGATAAGAATTTTTGTACTTGATCCGGTGTTTTAAATCCTCTATCATGCCAATCTGTTAATAATTTATCAATATAATCAAAGCTTGGATTAACCTTGGAAGTAGTTTTCTTTAAAGCAATTTCAATCATATCAAAAGAATATCCAAAGTCAACCATCCATTTTTCTACATAAGCATGTTCATATTGAGAAAGCTGTCTACCAAGTCCCAACTTTTTAACAATATTATTAGCAACTTTGTTTAATTTTTCTTGTTTTTCATAATATTGATCTAAATCATTAAAAGTCTTAATATTATTTTTTGACCAAGCATCTGCAACAGCTTGCATATAATTTCTATGAAGAGCAGATTTATCAAAACAATATTCAAATAAAGCAATCATAACTTCATCATCAAAATTATATTTTTTAAACCATAATTCAATATCAGGATACCAAGTAGTTGGCATTAAACCAGAGAAAAACTTATTATTGATATATTCAATGGTTTTAGCACGTTTTTGGCTTTCAGCAGATTTTTGAATTTGTTCTGCAGAAAGAGCTGCTTTAGGTTTATATAGGTTATGTAATTCTAATTCTTGTAAATTATTAAACACAAAACCTGTATTTTTTTTAGTAATAACTCCTTGCTCTTCCCAATATTTCATGGCATCTTGAATAACTTTTAGAGAAAGTCCTAATTTTTTACATAAATCATTTATTTTAATATCTTTATCATATTTAGAAAGAAATAAAATATACAAATATACCTTTAAAAAATCCCCATTTGCTTCTGGCAAATATTGTGTAAAAAAGATATCAGGTATAGTAGTGTTAGAAAACATAGGTAACAACTCATTTTGTTCTAATTTCATAGGAAATCCTCCATTGTTCTATTTTGTCAAATTATATCATTTTTAAAAGTAATTTACAATAAACTAATAAGAAAAATCTGGGCAATTTAAGTTTAAAATGAAAAAAGAAAAAAGTACTTGAAAAGCAAAAAGAATATTGGTATAATGAAACCAAAAAAAGAAAAAAACGAAGGAGAAAAGCAAAAATGCAGGAAAAGCTTGAAACAGTAAGAGAGAGAGAGAGAGAGAGAGATAACCTTTAAGCCAACAACTAAAGAAAATTTAGTTTTATTTGTTGTACCAAAATTATATATCATATATCAAAATAGAAAAGATGAATTATGCCTAAAAGGGCATGATTCATCTTAATTTTTTATAAAGAAATAAAAGAATAATATAACGAACTAAAAAAGGAGAAAAGAGAAAGTGATGAAAAGAGAAATAAATACAAAACAAATAGAACAAGGTATTACTTTAATAGCATTGGTTGTAACCATAGTAGTACTATTAATATTAGCAAGTGTAACCATAAGTTTACTATTTAGTGAAAAAGGAATCATAACAAAAGCCAGAGAGGCAGCAGAACAAACGAATCAAGCAACTATAAATGAGCAAACACAACTAAATGATGCAACAAATTATATAGAAAATATCTTAAATGAATTAAGTAATGAAGATAATATACCACAGAAACCAGAATTACCACAAAAATGGGATGGGAAAAGCAATGAGACTGTAACTGCAGTAGAAAGTGAAGATATAATAGCCATAACAGTACCTATTCCAAAAGGATATTCTGCTTCAAAAGTAACTGGAGAAAATACAGTAGAAAATGGATTTGTAATATACGAAGGAGAAGAAGAGGTAAACGATAGTAATAAAGATACAGCTCAGACAACCAGAAATCAGTTTGTATGGGTTCCAGTTGAAAAGATTGAAGAAATGTATGGAGTAGATAATAATGGCAAAATATGGGGAAAGTTGTATAGCTTTTCAGAGGAAGGAATAACTCCATTAAATTGGACAGAAAATGGAGGAATAATAAGAATTACGGCTGAAGCAAATAATCGTGAGCCAGATGTGGTAACAGAAACTGACACAGATGAAGCATTACCTTCATATGGTGTGGGAGCAAGTACACAAGAAGAATTTAAAAAACAGTTAGAAACAGAATTTTATAGTATGCTACAAAGTGTAGCAAAATATGGAGGATTCTACATAGGAAGATATGAAACAGGAAACTTAGGACAAACAAAGGCATTAGTAATAAAAAATAATACTGATATTAGAGGACAAACGTGGTATAACCAATACAAATTAAGTAAGACATTAGCAGCCAATAATAATGTGACTAGTACAATGATATGGGGATGCCAATGGGATATGACATTAAGATGGATGTACAATAGCGGAGATGCAGAAAAGAAGACGTATACTTATGATAGTACCAATAAAGGTAATTATGTAGGAACAAATGGAAATAGACCAATTGCAACAGGATCTAATGATAGTTATGCAGTAGATAACATATATGACATGGCAGGAAATGTAAGAGATTGGACCATTGAAGCATACAGTACGAAACAGAGAGTTTATAGGGGTGGATATTGTGACAAAACAGGAGATGGGTATCCAACATCTAGTCGTGCAAACGATAAATCATCTGATAACGATAGTGTTAATGGGTCACGAGCATCATTGTATATAAACTTATAAAAATACAAAACACGGAAATGGAGGAATAACAAAGCACAGATGGAAGAAGATCAAGTAAAAAATAAGCGTGGTATTACCTTAATCGCATTAGTGGTAACTATAGTAGTAATATTGATCTTAGCAGGAATCACAATTCAAACAGCCATAGGAGATGGCGGACTGATAGATTTTGCAAATCAATCAAAAGAGGAACAATTAATAGCAAGCTACAAAGATAGAATTGGAATAGTAGGAATAAATTGGTCATTAAATAGAGCATTAGATGATAGTGTAACAGTAGATGATTTATGGCAAGATATGCAAGATGCCAAAATTATCAATAATAAAGAAACAGATGTAGAAAAAGTAGATGAGAATGGAAACTATATAATCACCGTACCAGAAGGATATAAATTTCAAATCCATATTAATGAATATGATGATCTAGAAATAGATTATATAGGAAAAGAAGATAACCTATTACCATATATAAATGAAATAAAAGTAATAAACCAAACAAGCAATAGTGTAGAATTGCAAGTAAGTGTAAGCAGATTAAATAATGGAACACTAAATTACTATTATAAAGAAAAAGATGCTCCAGATGAAGATTATCAATTAGTAAAAGGAAATACAACAGACTTAACAGCAACCATAACAGGACTTAACAACAAAACAACCTATGAAATAAAGGTAGAAGCAACCAATGAGAATGGAACAACGGAAAAGGAAACAGAAGTGTTAATAGGAGATTTAAAAGGAACTGTTACCCAAAAAGGAGAAACGGTATGGAGTAATGGAACAGCAACAGTAGAACTAGAAACAACAGAAACAGGAGTAACGATACAATATCAAATAGATGGAATAGAAGGACAGTGGTTGGACTATAAAGGACCAATCACAGGATTAAATCATGGACAAACCATATATGCAGTCATCACAGATGGAATTAACCAAAGTGAATATAGCAGTATAGATGTTTTAGATGAAATAGTACCAACTGTAATAGTAAGCCAAGAAAGTAAAAATACTAATAGTATACAGGTAAGTGTAAATAGCAGTGATGCAGAATGGGGAATGCCAGACAGCATAACATATAACTATTATATCAAACAAACCAGTGAAGGAAGCTATCCAACAGACCCAATACATACAGGAACAGAAACAAGTTATACCTTTACAGGATTAATACAAAACACAAGTTATGATGTAAAAGTAACAACAAGTGATAAAGCAGGAAACCTTGGAGCAGGACAAGTAACCAATATTACAACAGACACAGTAGGAGGAGCAGGTGATGACTTAAAAGACGGAAATATTATAGCAAGTGAACCAACATGGAGTAATGGAAGTGCAAGTATCACCTTAAGTAAAGGAACAGAAGTAGCAAGCAGTTTAACGATTCAATATCAAGTAGGAGATGTAGCAGAAGAAAACTGGACAACAGCACAAGAAGGAGCAGCATCAGTAACTGTAACAGGATTAAAACATAATGATATTGTGTATGCAAGATTAACAGATGGAACAAATTATGGAAGTTATGCAAGTGTAACTATATTAGATAAACTACCTCCACAAAATGCAAAAATAGAATTAAGTGGACAAAGTACCACAACAACTGGAAGCATCACAGCAACGATAACACATACAGACAATGAAAGTGGAATAGAACTTTCAAAATGTAAGTGGATATATAACACAAAGCAAAATCCAATAGGAATAAAAGAGAATAGCTATACAAATACATTTAGTAATAGTCAACCAATTGCACTAAGTGCAACTACACCAGGAACTTATTATTTACATGTATTAACAGTGGATAAAGCAGGAAATAAGATAGAAAGTATCTCACAAGGAATAACTGTAACACAATTAGTAACAGGAATAACAGTAAGTCCAACAAGTGTAACCTTAGAAGAAGGAAAAACTCAGCAACTGACAGCAAACATAATGCCAAGTAATGCAACTAACAAAACAGTAAGTTGGAGTAGTAATAATGCAAATGTAGCAACAGTAAGTAATACAGGTCTAGTAACAGCAAAAGCTGCAGGAAAAGCAACTATAACAGTAAAAGCAAAAGATGGAAGTAATCAAACAGCAACATGTGAGATAACAGTAGAAACTGCAGGAACACCAGTTGAAAGTATATTAAAAGAAGGAAATTATGTAGAATATGTAGATGGAACGGGAGAAACAAGAAACTGTGTAGTATTATATGGACCAGAAAATGTAAATTATTCAACTTATGGAATACAAATAATAACCATGGAGAAAGTAGAAGATGTGACTTTAGGAGATGCTGATAGTTTTATAAGATCAATGAATTCGTACAATGGTGCAATAACTACATTGAATTCTAGAGCAGAAGCATATTTAAATCCAACATATGCAAGCAATGCAAGAAGTGTAGGAAGTGTTCCTGATAATCCAAGTGATGAACCAGGAATGTATAAGGTTATTCGTGATTATATGCAAGATTATGATGAAGAATTCAAAGATGAAGACAGCAACTATGAAATAGACTTTAATCAAATGGAAGCATTAGGTATACAAGATATAAATAAAACTTACTGGTTAGCATCTCGCACATTGGAATCAAACTTGAGGCGTACTTATTTTTGTGTACGTAGTGTGGATACTGATGGATACACGGATATTCTTGGTGCAACCAACACGCCAAAATTATGCGATATAGATGAATATCGTGATGAGCATTCTTATAGTGAGGAGAGTGGACTACGCCCAGTATTCCAGCTAAAATCTGGAATTAAAGTAACAGGAGGAGAAGGTACAAAATTGAGACCATATACATTAGGCATATAACTTAAAAAGAATGCATCAAAAAGAGGAAAGGTATTTAAAGGGAAAAAAACCTTTAAAATACCTTTATTTTATTAAATTTCACAATACAATAAAGTAAAGAAATCCTTGTATTAGTAAAATTTCTTGCTTCTTTTATTATATAAATACAATTTAGGACTTTTAATATATTTAAATAAATAACGAAAAATATCTATTAAATTTTCATGATTAAAACCTATAATACTAAATAAAAGAACTGGAAGACATAAAATAACGAATACAAATATTTTTATATTAGTATTATTACAAAATAAATGTAAAATTAGAAAAATAAATAAATCCCAAATAATATTTAATATAAGTGCAGAATATTCAATGATTCCTAAAAACTTATTTTTAAAACGATAATTTTGTGGAAAAATAAATTTCATAAATTAAGCTCCTATTTTTTATAATATTTTGAAATTACTATTTATGAAATTAAAAATATCATAAAAACAAAAACATAAATAATAAATAATAAATAA
>CABUKD010000043.1 GCA_902492105.1 uncultured Clostridium sp. | reverse complement strand
TATGCCAAAAGAAAAGACTATTAACAAAATTTTTTGAACTTTGTCAACAGTCTGAAATGTCCTACACTCAAGTAGGACATTTTTGTATTTTGGAGTTTCATAGATTATTTAATATATCAATTAATATTTGTTGTAGATTAATTGCTTGGTTTTCATCTAATTCTTCTAATAATAATTCATTGTTAGAAATTATTCTAATCCCTATACAAGGAACTTTAAATTTATTGCATACGGAATAAGTTCCTATGCTTTCCATATCTTCGCATAGAGTATGAAATGTATCATTTATCCAAACAATTCTATCATATTCCCTATTAAATACATCCCCACTACCTAAAATGCCTCTATACACTTTATTCTTAGTATTAGAACTAAGACTTTTTTCAACAATATCTACTAATTTCAAATTTGCCTGTTGTATATCTTTAGCACGTTTATCTGGTTTCCATTCAAATGGATTAGAGCCTTCTCCTTTACTTTTAATAGGCATACTATAAGAATTAATATTGCAACATTTTTCTCCTATTACAATATCACCTACATGTAAATCTTTTCTATGTGCTCCTGCAATGCCTTGATTAATAACCATATCAGGATTAAAATTTGTAATTCCTATACTAGTTGCCGTTGTTGCATTAATTGTTCCAATAAAAGTTTTAGATACTACTATTTTCTTATTATTAATTGTTCCTTCATAAAATTCATAGCCCGCAATTTGTGTAAGTTTCCTGTCTTTTAATAAATTAATAATATATTGTACTTCTATATCCATTGCTCCTTGTATTAAAATAACTTTATTGTTCCCTAATTTTTCCATATGCAAAAAAATCCTTTCTAAATTAATTTTTATAATAAGTATTTCTTTTTTTATTATTGTTACTTAAAATATATTTTCAAGATTTCCTTCAAAAAGGAGAAGTTTATTATAATAAAAAATCTGCTAAAATACAATATAATTTAGCAGATATTAGAAACTTTTCATATTTAATATTATTTTATAGTTATTTGGTAATGATTATATATTTTACTTATTTTTATAAATATTAGCCCTAACTTAAAATAAGTTTGGAAATTGCTTTACAATTCCATTTACAAAAAAACTAGACATTTTTAAGATTTCTTTTTGAACCATACCATAAGCATTTATATCTGCTACATAGTCTCCTTTTAATCTAGCATTTACTTCTTCTGTCGTAAGCCTTAGATGCTCATACAACATTCTACGCACTTCTTCTCTAGGATAAAATGAATTTATACTGCTAAATGCTTCTGCCATTCTATCTGCATTTTGATACCATCTTGTACTTAATATATTTGCTTGTTCTTGATTTTTGTTTTTTAATGCTACTATTAAATCTTTTCCAATGACTAAATGTTCTGTTAGTAATCTTTGAATTTCATTTGAGACGCTATTTCCATAATATGGTCTAAACACATCTGCTATGTCTTTTGGATTTCTTAGTAATCGCGTTTGCGTTGCTTCTAAATCTTTTAAATTTTCTGCAATACTAATTAAAAGCATTCGTGTCCACATAATATATGTTGTTCCCATACTAAATTCATTTGCTCTAATAATCTAACTTCATTTCTACTTACCCAATAGTCATTATTTTGATTATAATCTGGATAAATATAAATTCGTTGCCCAACTCTTAAGTTATATGGTTCTAAAGCTAAGTTTGTGTCTATTATATTTTGTACCGTCGTTCCATACTGCATTGCTAAATTATATAAAGTATCACCTGGTTTTATGGTGTGCATAATTGGATTTATATCATTCATAATTTTTCCCTCCTTATATAGGATATTACGAAAAATCAAAAATGTTTACTAATGACATAGAAAATTGACAAATAAAATTTAAATGAAAGGGATAATTTTTATGTTCTCTTGTTATAACATCTGCGACTAGTCCTGAGCTATATGGATCAGGTTCACTTTTTATAAAACTTTATCATATTTCTTGACTTTTTACTTATAAATAGATCATAATAAATATAGGAAATGGAGAAACCACAAATGTGGTTTTGCCGAATAGAGTTAAACTCACATCTACTCGTCAAAGTACAGATGTGAGCTTTTTTTATTTATGTAGTTGCCAACATCAACAACAACTTAAAAGTTTATATAGGTTAAGACCACTAAAAAATGAATAAAATTCTGAATTTTGCTTGACTTTCTGCCATAGAATAGTTTATTATTCAATTAATAAAACATTAGTGTCCATAGCATTTTGCTATGTAAGTCATTAATAAAGGGGAAAATCTGAAACATTGATTTTCTCCTTTTATCATTTTATTTCAATGAAAATTAGATTATTTTTGTATACAAATTGTATACTGAGCCATCTTTTTAAATAAAAAAATAGACTTATCAAAAACTCTAAAAGTATTGATAAATCTATGGTGCAGATGGCCGGAATCGAACCGGCACGGGAGGATAAGTCCCGCAGGATTTTAAGAATTTAACGCACCTCATCTTTTACCATTAGATAACCTCTTTTAGCAATAGTTATTAACCTCTTAAGTTCGCTTGTTTGTAAGAGAATTATAACACAAGCATTGATAAATATGCAATACAAATAAAAATATTCTTTTCTAAAATTTTGAATTTGGTGTTAGAACTGTGTTAGAACTTTTGATAGAAGTAACAGTCTAATTTATTATTGATATTTTAAAATCAAATTTTGCATTTTAAGGAAATTATATTATAGATATATAAAATTATACTCTTCCTAATTTTAAATCGCTACAAAGCGATTGTGAGAGCAAATTAAATAAGAATATTATCGATAAAGTCCGTTTGTAGAATAAAAATCTACAAACGGGCTTTTTTGTCGTGCAAAAGAGAAATGCAACACCTCTTTAAAAGTGTTTGGTGTAATGAGCCGATGCTATAAAGTTCATTCGTATTTGTATAAGCAGTCTAATTATACAAAGTGCGTGAGTGAGATTTTAGAACATAGACTCACAATAATAAGAAAAGCTTCATTATGTGCAAGTTGCTTCGCAACTGCACGAATTAAGGAAGCTTAACCTTGTTACTACGGAATTTTATCAAAATTCCGTAGTAATAAAAGAGTATTCGGTGGCAAAACTTGAAATGGATATGTAATTGTAAAAAGTTTGGGCAAGTATGAACAAGATACTTTAATAGTATCAGCAATTATAGTAGCAAATGCTACTTACTAGACTACCTATGAAACGAGGCGAACGACCGACGGTTTCAGCATATATAGGTGTAATAATTCTATTTGTAACAATGGGATTATTACACCTAATTCTACTCCGCTCTCTCCCTCTGGTTTCTTCTTGGTAGTTGCCAAAGTGAATACAAAAAAGCATAAGTGCTTTTTTGTTGTGAGTAAAAAATTCATTTTTTTACTCACATTCATAAAAATTGCGATAAGCAAATTTTTATGAAAAAACCTAAAAATGCAGTTAAGCAATTTTAGGTTTTGGGGTGTGGGGTTTCCGTAAACCCTGCCACACGGACAAACTTGTTTGTCTAGTGTGTTAGACATTTGAAACAATATCTCGAGCAAAGAAGGAGGTGCATGGAGATATGAGTTATGCTATTGTAAGAAATGAAAAGTTAACACGAGCAGAAATAAATGGAAAAGGAACTCACAATGATAGAAAAGCAAAAAATCATACTAATAAAGATATTGATCCAACAAGAACACATTTGAATTATTATATTAAGAAAAACGAACTATCATACACAAAAGAATTTGATAAATATATGAAAGAGAATGATTTACAAGGTCATCTTCGTAGTAATAGTATAATAATGTGCCAAATGATATTTACATCTGACCAAGCATTTTTTGATAGAATTGGAGAAGAAGAAACAAAAAGATATTTTGATGAATGTTATAAATTTATCTGTAATTATAAAAATCTTGGAGAAAAAAATATAATATCAGCAGTAGTACATTTAGATGAAGGAGCACCACACATGCACTTAATGTTTGTTCCTGTTGTTCATACAAAAGATAAAGAAGGAAAAAACATTGATAAGATTTGTGCAAGAGATTTTTGGAAAGGTCGAGATAGTTATAGAAAATTACAAGCTGCTTATTTTAATCATGTAAAATCAAAAGGTTTTGATTTAGAAAGAGGTATGTTTGTAGAAGATACTGATAGAAAACATTATACTATTGAAGAATATAAAAAGATTACAAACTATGAAAATACTAAAAAGGTTTTAAATGAAATTAAATTAGAATTACCAGAAATTCCAGATATAAATGATATTAGTAAATTCTCTCGAAAAAGAGACGAGAAAATATTAGAAGAAATTATAAAACCTAAAGATGAGTTAATTAAAGAATTGTATAAAGATAATCTTTCTTTGCACAAAGAATTATCGAAACAATCTAAAATGGTTGATGAGGCAGAAAAATACCAAAAAGAAAGAGATTCAATAATTGCAGATAATGAGAAATTAAATAATAAAGTTAGGGACTTGGAAAATGAATATAAAATAAAAAGCAATATTCTTGATTTTGAATATAATAATAGAAAAGCTGAATTAGAACAAGAATTTCAAGATAAAGAATTTGACATTGAATATAAATATAAAAATAAAATTAAGTCATTAGAAAAAGAAAATAATCATTTACTTAAAATCATCGATAAATTCTATGAAACCGTCGAAAAATTTATAGTTTGGGTTTGTCATAAATTTGGTATTGGAGAATCAAAAGAATTAATTAAAGATTTTCAAGAAGAAACTCATACTTTTATTGATCCAGTAAAACAAATTGAAAATGAAGAAAGAGAAAAAGAATGGGATTTAGAAATATAGTTAATAATGAAAATGCGGTGTGGACTTTAAATAAACCCACACCACATCGATTAGCGGTTAGTCAATAGAATCTTCAGTTTCGGTTATCTCTTCAGCTACTATGTCATCTTTAACTTCGGACAGTACATCTTTGCTATCGCTGTTCTTATCTTCTTTGGACTTTTTGTCATCAGATTTTGAAACCCCAAAAAGTAAGTTGAACAAATAAGCAAATCCTAAAGCCTGCCAAAAGTTAATCTGAACTAACTCAACATTTAACAGCTGTGGAAGAATGTTATTCCAAGAATACATTGTAATTCCAACTGTTATAAGAATTGAAATAATTTCAAATATTATGACGAGCAGTACCGACACAACCTTTGCCATTTTTTCTTTCTTGCTTTTTTCAAAGAGCTTTCCCTTAAGGTCTTCATATTCCGATTTTGCACTGCCAAAGTAATTAGCTCTAAGACAACCAATTGTAAAAGCCAGTACAAATGCCTGGAACATTGTTACCTTGGAAAAGCCGAACATTGTAGTCATAGCGATATTCCAACATACACTTATAACGGCACCCTTTATTACTGCTACAATAAGAAACATAACAGTTGCAAGAGCAACACCTAAGAGTACGATAGGAATAAAAACTATTCCAAGACTTACTCCGTCCTTTACCTTCCGCCAACCATTTCTAAATTTCTCACTCATAAAGATACCTCCTTGTTGTTTTTTCCAATACGGTTCGTGATGAAACTTATTTTATATAAAATGGCTAAAAGCCATGAAACTATTTTGATTGTATCATATTTTTCCATCTTTTGCAACAAATTGACATAAATAATATATAATTTATTAAAATGTATGCGAAAAATTTTAAAAATTTGAATTAAAATGAATTTTTGAAAAACATTTGACATATAATAAAAAATATAGTATACTATATTTAGCTTAAGCAAGAGAATTATCGAAGAACTCAAATGTTCACGAGATATGTTGACCACATATCTCTTTTTTTTTGTGCAAAAATAAAGGCAGTTGACCAGACTGCCTTTGATTAGTTTGTACTAATCCTGAGAATTTTGGTTTTCATCATTTTTATTATTACTAAGTAATAACAAAACGATTAATCGCCAAATTAAATCGAAAGAACTCAAGATGTTCACCTCCTTTCTCAAAGTTTTCCTTTGGAAAAGGATGGATTTATTATACTTTAATTTTCTAATAAAAACAATGCTTTTTCAATAATTATTTTTATTCAGCTTTATTTTTATTCCTACTTTTATATACATTTGCTTGGTTTCTACATTGGCTAGTATCATATTCAGCCTTAGGGTTTTTAGCATAAAAAACTTTACCACAATGTTTGCATATCTTTAAAGGATTTTTCTCACTGCAAAGCATAAATCCAAAAGCCATATCTATTGCTTGTTTTAGAGAATTCGGTTGCCATGATATTTCTGGAGTATTTCCATACATATTAATTTTGTATGGTATTCCAGAAAAATAATAATTATTTATAATTTCTCTTGCTTTATATTCATCATAATCATCCATACTATTATTTGCTAAATCTACATACTTTTTAAATATTTTATACATTTTTTTTGCATATTCAATAATCCAATCTATTTTTTCACAATAAAAACTAGAATAAATTAATTGATCGTTAATTGATGTACGATTTAACATTCTTTGTAAATCTGAATTTGTTTCTATTTCTACTTTACCATTTGTTACTGTGTAACTCATTTCATCATTGTTAGCAAATGGAAAGAATAAATCAAAATAGTCTTTAGTTCTCATTACACAATTTTTATTAATAAAATTATTTCCTTTTAATGTTACTTCTTCATTCAATAAAAAATCTGGATTAGTTGGTGCTTCCACCATAAAACCTAATAAACCATATTTTTCTACGAAAAAATATGCACAAGTAAATTTGGTTTGATCATCTTCTGCATCTATACATATTCTTCCCATATTTAATAAATCAACTAATATTGAATCCATTTTACTAAACATATCATATAAATCTCTAATATTTATACTAGCCTCTAGATTTGGAACCATATAATATTCTTTTCCTTTATATTTTCCTTGATATCCGCCATATTTCATATATGAATATGCACTATTACTTTTAAAATTAAATTCCATGATTTTATTCTCCTTAAAATTTTTTTAAAAAAATTATTGTAATATATTGACATATTACACTTATTACCTTATAATAGTGTTAAATATTAATAAGTGTAATATACTAATATATTACAACAATTAATATAAAATGTCAAGAGCTACAACTGTATAAAAAATATGTAGACAAAAATTTTACCAAATTGCTTGAAAGGTTGTGATTATTATAGATACAAAGAACTATATACTCGACAAATATTATAATGAACACGAAAAACCATCTATTATTGCTAAAGAAATAGGTGTTAATCCATCTTATATCACAAAAATAATAAAAAATGATACAAAATATATTCAAGAAAAAGCATACAGAACACAAATTAGTAAAGAAAATCGTAAAATTGCAAAAAGAGAATGGATTAGAAATAAAAGACAAAATGAAACTGACAAAGAATTATATGAATTTGTAAAGAAGCAACATATTGAAGCAAGTAAAGAATTATCTTATTCCTCAGAGATGAGTGATTTAGCATATAGAAAATGGAATCCAAATGCTTATCACGCAAATAGTAAAGGTAATCTAGTTATAGATAGAAAATTAAATGTTGGTTCAGATGTTCCTAAATCAATAAATAGAAATATAAAAATACCAACGCAGAAATATAAGAAAAAGTATTGTTATAGTATTTAATTAGTCCTATTGCAGAATAGGTCTTTTTTTATGAAACTTATTGTAACGAGAGAGGAGGTAGAAAAATATGGCTGATATGAAAGAAACTTATACTTTAATGTTTACAGACTATCCAGACATTGTTAATCTCGACCAAATGAGAAAAATGTTAGGTGGAATTAGTAACACTCTTGCATATCGTATGTTAAGAGAAAAGAAAATAAAAAGTAAAAAAGTTGGCAGAGAATATAAAATTCCTAAAGTTAATGTTATCAAATATATGATGGCAGAACAGTAGGAATTTTTTAGTTATCATGGTATAATACAAAAAGTATCAATGATAAGTTAAATCTAAACTGTTACAACGGAAAGGAGTAAAATGATAACAGGTAGCTTACAAAAAAAGAAAGGTCTTTATTATGCTGTTTTGAATTTATATGATGACTATGGAAAAAGAAAACCAAAATGGATTCCTACAGGTTATACCATAAAAGGAAACAAGAAAAAGGCTGAAGAAAAATTAGAACAATTTAAAATTGAATATGAACAAAAATCAAAGATACAATTAAGAGATCCAAACATATATGATAAATACAAAAATATTTTGTTTTGTGATTATATGTTAGAATGGCTTGAAAAACAAAAAGGAAAAGTTGAACAAACAACCTATATCGGTTATGAGCAAGTTATTAAAGGTAGATTATATAAATACTTTAAAGCCAAGAAAATTAAATTAGTTGATTTAAAACCTAAACATATTCAAGACTTTTTTGATTTACTTTTTAGTGAAGGTCTTTCAGGAAATACTATAAAACATTATAGGGCAAATATAAGTAAAGCTTTAAAAAGTGCTGTGATTACTGAAATTATTGATAGTAACCCTGCAACTAAACTAGAGCATATAAAAGTCAAAGAATATACAGCAGATTATTATACACAAGATGAATTATTAAATTTAATGGAAATAATCGAAACTACGCCTATTGAACTACCAGTAATTATTGCAGGAGTATATGGTCTAAGGCGTGAGGAAGTTATAGGCATAAAGTGGAATGCTATTGATTTTAATGATAAAACTTTAACAATTAGACATACTGTTGGCAGAGGAAAAATTGATGGTGTTACACAATTTATATTCAAAGAAAGAACCAAAAGTGATGCTGGTTATAGAACTTTACCTTTATTTGACTTTATTGCTGAGTTATTAAGAAAATATAAAAATAAATATGAAGAAAATAAAAAGTTTTATGGAAATACTTATTGCAATGATTATAAGGACTATATCTGTTTAATGGAAAATGGAGAACTGATGAAACCAGGATATGTAACTCAAACTTTTAGTAAAATATTAGATAATAATAATTTGCGACATATTAGATTACACGATTTAAGACATAGTTGTGGCACTTTGCTTGTAAGAAATGGTGTGCCATTAAAAGATATACAAATATGGCTAGGTCATTCTAATTTTCAAACTACATTAAGATATGCCCATGCAGATGTAGAAAATAAAAGAATTTCTGCAAATGTGATTGAAAACAAATTAGCATTAGATACAAAAAAAGAACAAATTACCAAACTAGCACTTTAGGTAACTTGTTAAAAAAAAATACATTTCTAACTTAATAAAAATTCTAATTTTGGAAAAGTGTTAGAACTTTTGTTAGAACTTTGACTATTTTTAAAATTAAAACACCAAGTTTGAATCTTTCGAAACACTTGGTGTTCTAATGGTGCCAACGAAGTAGACGTTTACAACTCGTTAGCTCTCTTGACGAATAACTAAATAGTCATTCAAGTTATAAATATATTATCAAATCATTTAAGAAAAATCAAGGGATTTTTTAAAAAATGATGAAATAGAGTAATAAAAAATCACTCTATTATCTTCTTATTTTTGCAAATAGGGCATTTGCCTTTCCTGGCTACTTGTTGATATACTTTTCTAGAATAAGACTGTCCACAAATTGAACATTTCCACCATATATCTACATGACTTCCTTTTCCAATTTCATTTGGATGTATAATATTTTTTTCGTAATCCCAAAAGATTAATAATTCAGGATTAGTTATTGTTAAATCGTTATAACCACTTAAAACTTGTCTTCCACTACAAATTGGACAACCACTTCCTGAAGAACGTGAGCCTATATCTGCTTGCCATTCATGTCCTTTTGAACAAATCCACCAAACTTTTTTCTTAGTAAAGTTCATTACTTCATCAGGTTTAATACTATTTTTTGAGTAATTCCATTCTTTAGATAGAATAGGATTTGTCGTTGCTAAATCATTATAGCCTTTTAATACCTTTTTGTTTGCACAATATGGACAACCTGTTCCTTTTACTCTATTATAAATACTCGCTTCATAGCTGTGATTTAGATCACATATCCACCATACTTTTATATTTGAGCCACTTGTTAATTCATTAGGTGCTATTTTATTTTTCTTAAAATCCCATTCTTTTGATAAATCTGGATATTCTGTTTGAAAATCATTTTCTCCTATTTTCAATTTACTTGGTTTTTTTACATTTAATCTTCCTGAACATCTTGGACAACCACTTCCAGTTGTTCTACTATATACAAAAGCTTGCCATGAATATCCACATTTCTGACATTTCCACCATACATTGATATGAGTTCCTTTAGAAATTATTTCAGGATTAATATCAACATTTTTTTGATAATCCCATTCTTTAATTAAGTCTGGATATTCATTAATAATAGATTCTTTCTTTTCACCTTTTTGATATAATGAATAAATCTCATTAAAATCTCTTTCTACGTCTACATCTATTTTTTCTACTTTCAAATACTTTAATAATTTTCTCAATACGTCGTTCATATATGAATGATCATGAGTCAATGTAGATATTCTAAAATCTATTGATGTACTATTTAAAATAGGTAATTCAGGTTCTCTAATTCTTATTAGTTTTATTTTTTTACTTTCACATAATTTGTTTTTTTCTAAATCTTTTTTAACACTTCTATGAAAGTGTTGTCCGTCATATTCAATACCTATGTTCATGTTTGGAATAAAAACATCAAGTTCTTTTTTACCAATTTTATAATTCTCTATTAAATGGATATTTGCATTATTCAAATAATAAACTATTGATTTTTCTGAAATAGAAGTTTGTTTACTCGAATTACATATTGGGCAAAAATGATTTTTCGTTCTGCTAACAACTGTTGCATACCATTCATGACCTTTTTCACATTTCCACCATGCTTTTTTTGTTGTTCCAGCAATTATTTCAGTAGGCTTAATTGTATTTTTTTCATAGTCCCATTCCTTTAATAATTCAGGATTCGTTGTTGCTAGATCATTATAGCCTTTTAATAATATTCTATTTGAGCAAATAGGGCATCCTCGTTTTCCATTTTTTGTTCTATTAACTATTATAGACTTCCAAGAGTGTCCATTTTTACATTTCCACCATACACTGATTCCGCTTCCTGAAGATATTTCAGTAGGTTTAATAATGTTTTTTTCATAATCCCATTCTTTTAATAATTCAGGATTGGTTGTTGCTAAATCATTATAACCTTCTAACACTTTTTGTCCAGCACAATATGGGCAACCTGTTCCTTTAATTCTATTTCCAACACTAGAAATATAAGAATGACCATTTTTGCATTTCCAGTAGAATTTCAAATGTGAACCTTTTATAATATCATATGGGTTTGTTGTATTTTTATCATAATCCCACTCTTTTAATAATTCTGGATATAGAGTTGCAAAGTCATTGAAACCTCTTAAAATTTTTTGATTTGAACAATATGGACATTTATTAGATTCATGTTTTGTTCTATTCAAAGGGGAGTTCTTCCAAGAGTGTCCATTTTCACATTTCCACCATATCATTTTTCCAGATTTAGGTGAAACTTGACTAGGAAGAATGGTATTTTTATCATAATCCCACTCTTTTAAAAGTTCTGAATTTTTAGTTTTTAAATCATTTATTCCTTCTTTTACATACACTCGTTTATTATCTTTATAAGTACATTCTTTACAAATAGTAGTGTGTGATTTAGCACAAATTGGTGACTGCCATTCTTTACCACACTTTGAACATTTCCACCATACTTTTTTATTAGATTGATATAAGAAATCTTCAGGTTTTAACCCTTCATTTTTTTCATAATTCCAAACTTTAACAACATCAGGAAACTTGTTTATTAATGAGTTGCTTACATTTTTAATTTTAGCATTTGCAAGACCAACTTTCTTATGAGCACAAAAAGGGCAACCATGTTTCTTTCTAAGATAAATCTGTGTTCTCCATTTATTTCCACATGAGCTACAAATCCACCATGCTTTTTTTCCACTGCCTATATTAAGTTTTGTAGGATCTAATTCAATATTCTTTTCATAATCCCATTCTTTCATTAATTCTTTATTATTAATTAATTTATCTGACATAAATAAAATCACCTTTAATAATCCAGTATACTACTATTCTTATTTACTTATTTTTTCAAAGAAATGACCACTTAACATCAAACCACTTTCAACAATTGTAACTTCTTGTTTAGTTTGTGATTCTTTATATTCTTGATGCCCATCTTCAGTAATTTGTGGAATACTTAAGCCATATTCAATATAAAGTTTACCATCTTCAAATGACCATGTTCCACTTCCATTTGGGCATATCATTGTTTTATCACTTTTTAATGCAATAATAGCTTCCTTTCCATTCCACGTATTTGTTTTATATGTTCCAACAAGATTCTGTTCTTCGTTTTTTACTGAACTTGAATTTATTCCATTACTTTCTTTAACATTCATTCCTATTATAAAGCCAATAATTCCTGAAACTAATGCAATTATAATGCAAATTAAAATCATATTCGTTTTGTTCATACTTATTCCTCTTTCTATAAATATATATTTATCTGGAAACTATTATATCAATTTTAGTCGATTTTTACAATAAAATCACTAATAATTAAAAATAAAATAGGACGTAGGGAATACAATTTATTCTCTACGTCCTGTGTGTTATAATTCTAATAGTTCGATTACGTCTGCAAAACCATTTCTATAATACTTCTCATTCCAGTAATATAAGTAGTCCATAAAATTTTTATCAAGTTGATCTAGTTGCTTCTTAACATATTCCTTATTCTGTTCAGGAACATTCTTAAGTATTTTATCTGCAATCTCATCAAAGTAAATACAATACTTTTTATCTTGAGGAGTCATCTCACAAAAGGCTGTTTCTCCTCTAAATTCTATCCATTCTTTTAATAAATCATCTTTTACTTCTCTTAAATTCTTCATTCGCATCATCTCCTATACATATATTAATTCATTAAAAATTATTTCTTCTGCTTGATTCTTAAAATTATTCATCATACCAACCCAATAAAGCATATCTGTATTTTTCATATCTTCTGTTAAATTACTTTTGACTTTTAGTTGTTTGATTATTTGTTCTACTCTTTCAGTTGCAGTTTCTTGAATTTCTTTTAAATGGCTATTTAATGTTCCATCCATTAACATTATTG
>CABUKD010000042.1 GCA_902492105.1 uncultured Clostridium sp. | reverse complement strand
CGACCATTGTGACAGCTGTTCGAGGCATTTATGCCGAGTTACAGATGTCCAAAAGAGGAAAGGTTTTAAAAATCGATAAAGACAATCCTAATACTTTTTATTATATATTATAATATTTCAGGACAAATTCTTTATGTTTTATTTAGAACAATATCGACAAAGAATTGCTTCTAGACCTATTTCCAAATCAATTAATCCTATTTTGTAATTAGCATCTAAATTTACTAATTCTTCAATAATTTGCCTTAATTCAGACTCTTTAAAGTAATTAGCTTGAGTTTTATATTTGCTTACCAAAAACATCTGATTTGGCTTTAAATTCATAGCACTAGCTACATCTTGCTCATACTTTTGTGCTATTTTTATGCTATATAACTTTTTAAAATGATTATACAAAGTAATTAAAATTCTTTGGATTGGCTCTTTATTGATTAATAACCCATGGAAAACATCTAATGCTTGGGCAATTTCTTTTTTTCCTAGATTATCTGTTAAATCAAAAATAACTGCTTGAATTTGTTTAATACAGAGCTTATCTATATCTTGCTTTGTAATAATTCCATTTTCCCCTTTATATTCAATTAATTTTCGAATTTCATTGATTAAGTCTTGCATACTTGTGCCACAACATTCTACTAAATATTTGCAAGTAGCGTCATCTATCTTTACTTGATATGCTTGGCACACCTTTTTTAGATTTGTTATTAATTCTGGCAATTTTAATAAAGCAAATTCTTTTACTTCTCCTATTTTTTCGATTGTTTGATATAAAGTATTCTTTTCTATTTCTTGTTCTACAAAAACAAGTTCTACTGTTTCATTTAGTTCTTTTTGATTTTCTTCTAAATAATGAGCTATTTTTTCTTGCAAAGAACTGTTTTTGCTTGTTTCTTCTTTTTTCTTTTTGGTTTCCCCTTTAGGCGCTTTTGTTTTTGTGGCGGTCTTTTTTTCTTTTTTAAATAATCCTGTGTTTTTGGCAATAATTAATTTTTTAGCAAAACCAAAAGCAGGAGTTTCTAGGTCATCTATTAGTTGTTCTACATTGGTATCATCTATTTGTAGATAGTTAATACCTTGTACTAATTGACCAAACTCCTTTTTTATTTTTCTTACTTTATTTTCTATTAGGTAGGTTTCTTCTCCATAATACAGATAAATACTCATTTTTGTTTCCTTTCTATTTTTTAGATGCACTATCATCAAGTACTAATCCTATCACTAATAAAATAAATGCTAAAATAATATAGTTGTACTCTTCTCCTAAAGTAGTATAAATATAGTACCATATCCAAGCTAAAAATGTTAATACTAAAATAGTAATGATATATTTCTTTATATTTCTTTTGATATGTTCCCATATTTTTCTTCTTTTGGCAACTAATAAAGAATCTTGATAAAATTCTTCTTTTCCAAAATGTGCCATATTAAAAGCAATTGCCATGGTATAATAATAATCTAAAATATTAACAGTATAAATTGGCTTATCCTCTGTTAAAATATAATCTTTAATATATTTTTTTAAAGCTTTTGTTCTTTCTAAAATTTCTGCACCCTTTGGTGTTATTTTATTTTCTTCACGGTCAGTAATATGATAAAGCATAAAGATAAATGCAATGGTAAAATAAGAAATTTCTGTAAGAATAGTATTTTTGATTATCATTGCAATTACTAAGATGATTGCTACTAATATTCCGAAAAAAACACTTTTATCATGAATTTGTTGCATTGTTCTTCTTGCATCACCATCTGTAATTCCTTCTTTTTCTAGTTCTTTTTTGATTGACTCTTTGATAGCATAACATTTTACTTCAAACTCTTTATAAACATTTTTATTATTTCTTAATTTTGCCAAGAATTCATCCAAATATACTTTATCTTTTCCTTCATTCATATCAAAGAATAATTCATAAGACATTGCTTCATGATTTTTCATTATAGTAAAATCAATATTAGAATTTTTATAAAAAATATATTCTTTTTTATTCTCGTTAACAGAATTCATATCTAATTTTAATTGATTTTTATTTACCAAACTTAACAAATCTGCTAAAATCAAAGAAATACTTTCTGAATTAGGGTTTACTAAATAAGCTGCTTCTGTTGGATTAATTTCTAATAAGTCCCTATAATATTCTATTTTTTTATATGGCTTTGCATCTTTGTTATAACGATAGTATATTGCTATAACAATGATAATATAAATTATTCCTAATAACATAACACTCCAATTCATTTTCTAACTTCATCCCTCTCTATGATTGTATTTTCATACCAAGGGGCTGTCCCAGACTGACACGCACTATAACTTCTCGGCAAATTTAGCAGAGTGAGCATGGCAAATTGCTGCTGCCATGCTGTCTGTGGTATCATCTAATTTAGGAAGATTTTCTACTTTTAAAATTGTTTTTACCATTTTTTGTACTTGTATTTTATCTGCTCTTCCATACCCAACTACTGCTTGCTTAATTTGCAAAGGTGTATATTCATAAGTTGGTATACCTTTTCTACAACCAACTACCAAAATTACTCCCCTTGCTTGTGCTACATTAATTGCTGTTTTTGCATTATTGTTAAAAAATAATTCTTCTACTGAAATAGCATCTGGATGATAAGTATCTATAATTTCTTCTAAATCATTATTTAGTTTTAATAATCGAAGTGGAAAAGATTCTCCTGCTTTTGTTAATACTGCACCTGAGGTAATAAGTGAAAATTTATTACCAATATAATCTATAATACTATAACCTGTTATAGCAAACCCTGGGTCAATTCCTAAGATTCTCATTAAATTACCTTCTTTTTTCTTACTGTTTTTTCTTTATTTTCTTCTTTACTTTTTTATTTGATTTCTTCTTTGTTTTTCTTTTTATTTTTTCTTTGTATCTTTTCTTTCTATTTCATTTTTTGCATTGTATTTGTTTTTTTATTTATTATTGAATCTATATCTTAATGTTGTCAAAATTCTCCGTCCCCATTGACATTGACAATAATTCGAAATATTTCTGCTACAGACCAAGCTTGTGCAAAGCTTCCTTTTGCTTTATAAGGTTTGGTAGAGTCATATAGTTCACTAATACTGCCTACTGTGGAACGATGATACATTTCCTCTGTAAAAGTTTTTTCTAATTTTTGTACAAATTCTTTATACTGCTTTTCTAACTCTTTTTTATTTGTTTTATTTTTTTCTGCTTGTATAATATTTTGAAAAGCATCTGCATAAATTCCTAAAAGCCATGGCCAAGTAATTCCTTGGTGATAGCTCATATCTCTTTTTATTTGGTCTCCTTCATAAATTTCTCTATAGCCTACTTCTCCTTTTGCCAATGTTTTTAGTCCATAAGGTGTTAGTAATTTTTTAGTAACAGTTTCAAAGATTTCTTTTGCCTCTACAGAGTTTGGTTCTATTACTGGATAATGAAGACCAATAGCAAATAATTGATTTGGTCTTATTTTGCTATCTCCTACTACATCATCTAAGCTTTTTCTTTTTTTATTATAAAATTTAGAAATAAAATTTGCCTTACATTTATTAGCTAGTTCTGTATATTTTTTTTCTAAGTCTTTTTCTTTATAAAGTTTTGCATATTCTGCCATTATTTTTAAAGCATTATACCATAAACTATTTATTTCTACACATTTTCCATTTCTTGGTGTTACTACTTTATCTCCAATTTTGGCATCCATCCATGTGTTTTGAATATATAGTGTTCCAGTTGATAATAATCCATCTTCTAAATCTAGGTGAATGTTGTTTCCATCTAAATCAATTCCTGTGATATAAGATTCTATAATTCTTTTTAAAACTGCATATAGCTGATTTTTTAAAAACTCAAAATCATGAGTATAGTCCAAATATTTTCTTACTTGTTCGAATAATAACAAAGATGCATCTGCACTATTATATAATGGTCTATTTTCACTTTCAGAATAGCCATTTGGAACTAGTCCATATTGAATATCACGAATGCAAGTTAATAGTACTTCTTTTGCTATTTCAAATCTTCTTGGAATTAATAAAATCCCTTCAAAAGCAATTAAAGTATCTCTTCCCCAATCTAAAAACCAAGGGTAACCTGCAATTAATGTATATAGTGCAAAAGATGGTCTATAAGCAATAAAATTATCCGAAGCTATCATATAATCCCTTATTAAAGTTTTATACTCTTCTGTATATTGTTTTTTAGGATCTAATAAATAAGAATCATATAGTTGGCTTGTTATACGAATAATTTCTTGATTAATTAAATTTCTGCCATCTAGCTCCTCAATATTTTTTTCTAAGGAGCATACAAAAGAAATATATTTTTCTTCATTTGCTCTTAGTTTTACCTCATATACACCAGGAACAGTCAAATTTTCTTCTGCTGCTTGACCTCGTTTTTCTTCTTCTATATAATACATATTTTGAAAAGTATCATGAAAATGCTCTATATATTTGCCCTCTGATATATTGAAATACACAGGGAATTGTTGTTGCTCATTAATAACAATTTTTACTTTTCTTTCTTGTATTTCTTGTTTTAGGTCAAAAGTAGCATTAGACGTTACTGTATGAAAATCTCGAAAGTTTAGAATAGGTGCTACTGTAAATTTTGTTCTTTTATCATTATTTTTAATATGGTACAGCACACACACAGTATTTTTCCCATAATCCATGCAAATAAATTTTTTAATGGTAGCCCCTGCCACTTCATAAGTAAAAATAGGAACATATTCTTTTACAAAAGAAGTTAAATATTGAAAGCCTTGTGTTATATAGTGTTTTCCCATGTTAGCATATAGTGGGTACTGTATTCCTTCACTTTCAAAACATTCATCTACTTTAGATAAAATTAAATATCGTTTTGCAGGTGGGTTAAGGGGAGCAACTAATAACCCATGATATTTTCTTGTATTAATACCTAAAATAGTAGAACTACTATAACCACCAATGCCATTGGTAATAATCCAATCTTTTTGTATTCCATTTTCTAATTTTAAATCGTCTTTTTCATATTTCATTTGTGTTTCCCCCATCATTTTATCAGATGCTTTTTCTTATTTTAATTTGTATTTTATTTTTCTTTACTTAAACTTTCATTTTAATATTGTTGTGTTAAATTTTATTTTTGATGTTTTCCTTTTTCTGTTCTTTTCTTCTTTGCTTTCTCTAACTGCTTTTTCTCTTCCATTTTTCTTCTTTGTTTTTCTTTTTCTAACTGTTGCTTTTCTAATTTTAGTTTTTGTTTCTCTTGTTCTTTTTCTTTGTTTTTCTGTGCTTGATTTTGTCTTGCTTTTTGTGCTTTACTTTTTTCTTCTTTTTTATGGAGCTTTTCTAATTTTTGCTTTTCTTTTGCCTCTTCTTCTAAATCTTTCTCTTCTTCTATTGGAATACCAGCTTTTACTTTCATTTTAATTTCAGATTCTTGAATAGATTCTATTCTTTCTTTATATTTTTTAGCAAATTTGCTTTCTCCCTTTGGTTTTTGCTTTTTGGTTTTTCTCATATTGTCATTTCTTCTACTTTGTTTTAATGATTTTTTAGCCTGTTTTAATCTATCATTTAATAAAACATATTTCGTATCGTTTTGCATATCTTTAAATTTTAAATCATCACAAATTAATTGAATAATGGATGCTGCAATAGCATCTGGGTTATGTCTAATATATTCTCCTGTAACATAGGAAATATCTCTTTGCATTAAATAAATTCCCTCTGCTTTTGCCTTACTACTGTCAATTTCTACTAAGTCTTGACCTTGCATATTGTATTTTCTAATATATTCTGGAATAAGTTCACCTGTATCATAAATACAATATTCAATAACACCTTTTCCTGCATGTTCATGAATTGCTTTAATGTGATCAGACAAAGTATAATTATCTGTTTGTCCTGGTTCTGTCATAATATTACTTACATAAATTTTAAAAGCTTTACTTTCTCTAATTGCTTTTGCCACCCCTTTTACTAAAAGGTTTGGTATAACATTAGTATATAAACTACCTGGTCCAATAACAATAGCATCTGCTTCTTGAATAGCTTCCAATACTCCTGGTGCTACTTTGCAGTTAGTAGGATTTATAAAAATTCTACTAATTTTACTTGTTTTAGAATTTACAATAGCTGGAATTTTATCTCTACTTTCAATAACTGTTCCATCTTCTAATTCTGCACAAATTTGAATTGGCTCCAATGTTACAGGAAGTACTCTACCTGTTATATTTAAAACATCTTTCGTTTGTTCAATAGATTGTGTAAATTCTCCACAAACTTCTTTCATTCCTAAGAAATAAATATCTCCAAAGCATAAATCTTTTAATCTTCCTTGTTTAAATTGTGCATTCATTAATTTGGACATTTTTGTTTCATCTTTAGAAAGTGCTACAATACTTTCTTTAATATCATCTAATGGCATAGTTTGTAACATTTTTCTAGACTCTGGAACAATTTCTCCATAATCAGAAACAGTAACAATTGCTGTTAAGTTATCTGTATAATTTTTTAGTCCTCTTAGAACAGCATTTAATCCTGTTCCACCACCTATTGCTACAATTTTTGGTCCTTGATCATAAATTTTTTTGTTATAAATTAAGCTATTTACTTTTGCTTTTTTATCATCTATTCTATCATCTGTTTCTTGCACTAATAATTCTAATGTTCTTTTTTGCATATGGATCATTCCAGATACCACAAATACAAAGCCTACCACAAAGCAAGCAATAATTTTTACTAATGGCCAAAAATCCAACCTTTGACCTGTTAAAATTTCTGCCATTCCATAACAAGCAAGAACAATTCCTATTAAAATTAATAACATCCATCGTTTCATTTTTGTGCTAGAACGAAACCATCTAAAAAATCCTTTCATATTACTTTTCAATCCTTTCTATTTTACTTGATAAAATTTTCCTTTTAATTTCCACTTTTGTCTGTTTTCTCTATTATTTCTATTTTCTTTGTTTTCAGGGTTTTACAGCTATTTTTATAATATTTTTTAAAATTCTCCTAATAACTTAATTTCTAATTCAATCTGCTTTCCTGTTTTGAAAAGTACTTCTTGTTTTACATGTTCTATAACAGCCAAAACATCTTTTGCAGTTGCTCCACCTAAATTAACCACAAAACCGGCATGTAAGTTGGAAACTTGTGCTTTTCCTACGGTATAACCTTTTAAGCCACATTCATCTATTAATTTTGCAGTAATAAAATCTGTTCCTCTTTTAAATGTGCTACCAGCAGAAGGATAGGCAAGTGGTTGTTTTTCTCTTCTACTTTTTGCATATTCTTCCATTTGGTTTTTGATTTCTTCTTCTTTTCCATAAGGTAATTGTAGTAAAACCTGTGTAATAATTCCAAAGTGAGAAGAAAAGTAACTATGGCGATA
The DNA here is from genome assembly GCA_902492105.1 of uncultured Clostridium sp. Taxonomy (GTDB): domain Bacteria; phylum Bacillota; class Clostridia; order TANB77; family CAG-508; genus CAG-273. The sequence goes on along the minus strand of CABUKD010000042.1, from coordinate 6,350 downwards.
AGAAAAATCACATTTTTCATTTGGAAGAGTAATAAGGTTTCCTTCTTCATTTAAGTAAGTTACCTCTTTAACAATATCCTTCATTTCTCCGCCATAAGCTCCTGCATTCATAAAAACGCCTCCACCTATTGTCCCTGGAATTCCTGCTGCAAATTCAAATCCTGCTATACTTTCTTTTAATAATACATGAGCAAGTTTTGCTAGTGGTTCCCCTGCTTGCACTATTACATAGGCATATTCTTGTTCTTTCTGAATGGTAATTTCTTCTGTTGCAACTTTTAAAACGATTCCTCTAATTCCCTTATCTCCTACTAATAGGTTACTACCATTTCCTAATACAACAAATGGAATTTCATTTTCTTTTGCAAATTGGAATGTAGTTTGAATATCTTTACTTGTTTTTGCTGTTACATAAATATCTGCATTTCCCCCAATTTTAAAACTGGTATGTTTGCTCATTGGTTCATCTATTTCTACTTTACTTGATAATAATTTATCCTTTAGTACTTCATAGATTTTTTGTTTTTCCAATGATAAATTCCTCCTATTTTTTATTTTCATTTCTAAATTTTATCATTTTTGCATACATATTACAAGGGTTAAGTTTTAAAAAAATAACAAAAACTCTTGCAAATTTTGTAGAATAATGTATAATTAAAGTATAAGTAAATAAAAGGAGGAAACAAACTATGTTTTGTAAACAATGTGGAAAACCAATCGATGATGGTCAAGAACTTTGCGAAGATTGCAAAAATAATGCAAATGTAAATTCTAATGCTAATTCTAATGCAAATGCTAATATGAATAATGGTACTAATCCTACCGTTAATGTTAATGTAAATACAGGTTACAACAATCCAAATCCAAATACACAACAAAAATCTAAAATTGCTGGTGGTTTACTAGGAATTTTCTTAGGAGGACTTGGTGTTCATAACTTTTATTTAGGATATACCGGAAAAGCAGTAGCTCAATTATTAATTTCTCTTTTAAGTTGTGGATTCTTAGCATGGGCATCTGCTATTTGGGGATTAATTGAAGGTATTTTAATTTTAACCGGAAGCATTAGTGTAGATGGTAATGGAAATCCATTAAAAGACTAATTTAGGATTGTAAAAACATGAATCGAATTAAAAATAGTATTATTTTAATCATATTAATTTGTTTTTTATGTTTCGTAGCAACAATACCAGTAACATGTATTTTTCAAACAGTTACTGGTATTTCTTGTCCTGCCTGTGGTATGACAAGAGCCTTTTTAGCTCTTTTTCATTTTGACTTTTTAGAAGCCACTTATCAAAATATTTTAAGTATTCCATTATTTTGTTTTTTAGTAATAAGTGTTTTTATGTTATGTAAAGATTTTATCAAAAATGAATTTAGTTATATTCCTAAAGTTTTAGATTTCTTAGGAAAATATTGGATATGGATTTTAATATTACTTTTTATTAGCTTTGTTTTTAACAATTTAAAGTAAAATTATATTATTCTTAAACATTAGAATTGTCTTTTGAAATTTTTAAGGCCTTGCGTGGGCGACCATTGTGACAGCTGTTCGAGGCGGTTACGCCGAGTTACAGATGTCCAAAAGGGGAAAGGTTTTAAAAATTGAAAAAGACAATTCTAATGTTTTTGATTTATCTTAAAAACATTTTAACCATTTTTAGTTTTGCTTTAGAATAAGGCAAATAACGCATTGGTAAGTCAATCCATGTATATTTTTTTACAATACTTTTTTCATGGCTAAATGTTAAGAAGCTTTTTTTGCCATGATAAGATCCCATTCCACTTTGACCTACTCCTCCAAATCCTAAGTGGTTAGAAGCTAAATGAATAATAGTATCATTAATACAGCCTCCACCAAAAGAAAGATTACTTAAAATTTCTTTTTCTACTTTCTTGTTGCTAGTAAATAAATAGCAAGCTAGTGGTTTTTCTCTTTTTCTTACAAATTCAATGGCATCTTCTATTTCTTGGAAAGAAAGAATTGGTAAAATTGGTCCAAATATTTCTTCTTGCATTACTAAACTGTTAGCATCTGGCTCATCTAATAGTATTGGTTCTATTTTTCTGGTATTATCATCCCATTTGCCACCCAAAAGGATTTTTTGGTTTTTGATAAGTTCTTTTACTCTTTCATATTGTCTTGTATGAATCATTTTAGGATAATCTTCATTTTTGAGAGCATCCCCTCCTAAAAATCGTTTAATTTGTTTTTTTAACTCCTCTACAAATGGTTCTTTAATCTCTTTTTGTACCAAAATGTAATCTGGAGCAACACAAGTTTGCCCTGCATTTAATATTTTACCAAACAAAATTCTTTTGGCAGCAAGTTCTAAGTCGGCCGTTTTTTCTACAATACAAGGGCTTTTTCCTCCTAATTCAAGTGTTACAGGAGTTAAATTTTTAGTTGCTGCTTGCATAATAATTTTTCCAATATGTACACTTCCGGTAAAGAAAATATAGTCTAGTTTTTGATTTAATAGCTCTGTGGTTTCTTCAACTCCTCCTTCTATTACCGCCATATACTCGCTTGGAAATTGCTCAGAAATTATTTTTTGAATTACCTTTGAAGTTGCTGGTGCATATTCTGAAGTTTTGATAATTGAGCAATTTCCCGCTGCTATTGCCCCTACTAAAGGATCTATTGCTAACATAAAAGGATAATTCCATGGAGCAATAATCAAACTTACTCCATAAGGCTCATACATTTCATAACTAGAACTATGAAATTGTGCAATTGGTGTTCTTACTCTTTTCTTTTTACTCCAACTTTTTACATGTTTAATAGCATAGGAAAGTTCACTGAGTACCATACCTGTTTCTGTCATATAACTTTCCATTTCTGATTTGTTTAAATCTTGTTTTAATGCTTGGTGAATTTCCGCTTCATGTTCAATAATAGCCTGTTTTAACTTTTTTAAAGCATCTTTACGGTAATTTATATCTTTGGTCTTTCCTGTTTCAAAAAAAGCTTTTTGTTTTTTTACGATTTGTTCTATGATTTGGCTCTTTCTTTCATTATTTATTTTCATTTCTGTTTTTGGAATTACTTCCATATTATTCTTTTTTTCCTTCATTCTTTCTATGATTCCTTCCTTTAGCACTTAACTTTAAATAAATATTTCCATCTTTTAATGTTATCCCATTTCTATTCTTTATGAATAAGCACCTTTTGTATTAATAAGCTTGATTTAAAATCATAATAACATCTTCCATTTCTACTTTTTTAGGATTTACAATCATTGCTCCATCATTTAATGCAGTTTGTGCAATTTTTTCAAAATCTTCTTTATTTACTTGTTTTTCTCTTAAATTAAGTGGTAATCCTGTCATATCATGTAGTTGTTTCCTCATATTTTTTATTGTTTCTATTGTCTTTTTCGCTCTTTCTTCTTTTGGCGTATTACTATAAACTTCTGCTCCTGCTATAGGAAGTAATAGTTCTGCATAAAGTTCTTCTAATTTATCCATATTATATTCCATACAATAAGGCATTAGAATTGCCATAGCTTCTCCATGTGGTACTCTACTTACTCCTCCTAAAGCATGACCAATAGCATGGATAATACCAACCATGGAATTAGAAAATGCCACACCTGCCATAAGAGAAGCATTTGCTAAAGCAAGTCTTCCCTTTTTGTTGTTTCCATTTTCACATACTTTTAATAAATTTTCTCTAATCAAATTAATAGCGGCTACTGCATAACTATCACTAAGTGGATTTTTTTGCATACAAGTATAGCTTTCAATTGCATGGCACAAAGCATCCATTCCAGTAGCAGCTGTCATTTTAGGTGGTAATTTCATTGTCATTCTTGGATCTAGTACTGCAATATCTGGTAATAGATAATAAGAAATAAATTCCATTTTTATATTTTTGCATTGATTTAAAATAACTGCTACTAAAGTTACTTCTGATCCTGTTCCTGAAGTAGTTGGAATTGCTACAAAAGGAATGTGCTTTCCATAACCAATCATTTCACAACCTGCAAGTTCCATCATATTTTTGGCATTTTGTGAAAGCATCATTCTAACACCTTTTGCAGTATCTATTACAGAGCCTCCACCAATAGCAATAATACTATCACAGTTCTGTTTCAAATAAACTTGAACAATTTCTTCTATAATTTGGATAGAAGAATCTGGTGGAATATTAGTATAAACTTCTCCTATTTCAATTTCTTTATTTAAAATAGCATCTAATACAATTTGCATAGTTCCTATTTTTTTTAAATTTTCATCACAAAGAATTAAAACTTTATGTGCACCAAGAGATTTTAGCTCTACTGGTATATTTTCTAGTGCATACTCTCCTGATAATATTTTAGTACTGTTACAAAATTCATAATAATTTGGTATCATATCTTTTTTTAGCCCTAACACTTTTTTATATTGCTAAAGCTAACCTCCCTATTTCTTGTATTTAGGTATTTTTTTAGTAAGGAATACCTATGATTCTGTTTTCTTTTTGATTGTTTTTTAAATATGTAATAATAGTCTTCCATAGATTTCCAACATAGATTTTTCCCTTTTTGGAATTTGTTTTAAAATTCCTTTTGTTATAAATTTTGGGAATAAGTAACCTTCCGTTCTGTCTATGACACGAACAAACGACATAGCATCTTTAATATCTCCCTTTAATAAAAAGCGATGCTCAGCATAAGCTTGTGCTACACCTAATCTGCCAGTTACTAATTTAAATAAAATATCAATACTTTTAAAAGAAATAGACAAATCTATATTTTCTGTTTCAGTGCGTATTAGCTTTTCATTTTCTTTTTTTAACTTCCAATCTACGTCGTGATTTTGAGTTGTTATTTGTATTACAAAATTTTCTTTCCATCCCATAATTTCGCGTTTTACAATAGAATCTTGTTTGTATAGAGTTTGAATTCCTCTCCCTAAAAAGAATAACACAATTTTAGAAATTACCGTTTTTGCTCTATGAGTGATTTTTTTATGAATGCTTACTCTCATTTTTCTTCTATTTTCCTTTCTGTTTTAGCATATCATGAGCTATTTTCTATTTTTATGATAGTCTATAATTTTCCTATTTTTTACTTTTTCTAATCACACATATTATTATAGCAAAAAAAAACTAATTGTTCAATTTTTTGAACAATTAGTCTATAACACTTTTTTTGTGCATTCTATTGAGCTAAAAATAAGAATACAAAATAGCTAACAGCTGCTGCACCAGAAATAATAACAGAACCTACTTCTAGAGCTCTAGAATCTTTTTTAGCATTTGCATCTTTGCCTTCTTTTTTGTCTTTGTAATATGCTGAAATTGTAGCAATGATAATAGCAAGTATTGCCATTGCAAATGATGCAAGACGCATATTAGCAAAGAAAGACAAAATAACTGCTACAATACTAACAGCAAAAGATAAAATTCCTATCATAATCTATTTCCTCCTTCTTTTGTATCTATTGATATTTCAGATTATATCATTGCTTATTTTATTTTGCAATCTCTTTTACAAATTTTTTGTAAGAAAATGTACCTTATTTTACAGAGTTACATTACTTTTTGACTTAATGAAGAATATGATTTTTTATAGATTCTATTTCCAAATCGTAACTTCTTCTAAGTTTTTTCTTGGTCTTGCTGAAGGATTCTCATCTGCATAGCCTAAAGAAATAGCTGCAGTTAAACTTCCTTCTTGTTTTGGAAATAAACCTTCTATTTCTGTTTTAGCATAATTCGTATTTGCAATCCATAAACTACCTAAGCCCAAATTAGTCGCTGCTAAGCAAATATTTTCAATGCAAGCTCCTATTGATTGCATATTAGGCTCTAAAAAATGTTCTCCAAAACTGTTAAACACCAAAATTAAAACTGGTGCTTGTTTCATAATATTGGCAGTATTAATAATACTTTCTCCTTTTTTTCCTTGGGCAATTCTTTCTTCTCCACTTTTTTGTACCAAATCTGCAATTTCATTTTTTAGATTTTCGTCTTCTTGAATAACAACAAATCTCCAAGGTTGTCCATTTTTAGCTGATGGTGCTAATATCCCTTGTTGTAATATTTTTTTCAATATCTCTTTTTCTACCTTTTTAGGTAAATATTTTCTAATACTTCTTCTTTTTTGAATTACTTCTTCTAATTCCATATAAATTTTATTTCCTCCTTTATGGTATTGTTTTTGGTTTAAAAAGCTTAACCACTTTTATTATGTTTTTCTGAAACTCTTCTACTCTATTGTTTTACTTATTTGAAAAATCTTTTTTTATTTTACCTTAACTTTTTGTTTTGTACAAGAGTTTATGAAAATTTAAAAAATTTCGTCAAGTGAAAAGTTAAAAGCAATTCTGTAAAGTAAATGCAATTTGTACGATTA
>CABUKD010000041.1 GCA_902492105.1 uncultured Clostridium sp. | reverse complement strand
TAAGACTTATTTGTTCAAACCCCAGAAAAAATTTCTGGGGTTTGTCAACAGTCTGAAAAGAACTGCTAAAAAAGCAGTTCTTTTGCTATTCCTCTAATTAGAAGAATAGGGAGGATTGTAGCAAACTCTAAGTGTATAAGCCTTTGAAATCTGTCTTCTTAAATTTTCCATTAGGGATAAATCTTTGTAACCATGGAGAATCTTAGAAACAGCCTCCAAATCTCTTTCTCTTGGAGTACCATCTAAAAACACTCCAATTTTTCCAATAAGGATTCCATTGGAATAACGGACACTGACGGTGAAAAGGTCTTCGTAGTAACAAACATAATCCAGCATAAAATCCTCCTTAAAAAACACAAATTTTGTGCAGTGCAAATGTATTATAACACAACTAGCAAAAGTTGTGTTATAAAAATAAAAAATAAAAGGTAAAAAACAAATCAAAAATTTCATAAAAATCACAACCAAAAGTTCTCCTTGACAAATAAATAGCATATTGATAATATTATAGAAGAATAAAAAGGAAAAGTTGCTAAAACGGAGGAAGACATGAACTGGTATCCAAAATTATACCTCAATAATGTAAAAGAAATAACACCAGAAATATTAAAGAAATATCAATTAAAGGGCCTTATTTTAGATGTAGATAATACTTTAATAGATTATCATAAAAATATCTTAGTAGGAGCACAAAAATGGATTAAACAAATGGAACAAGAAGGTATTAAGCTATGTATTGTATCTAATTCGAACCAAAAAGAAAAAGTAGAAAAAGTAGCAAAAAAATTAGAAATTCCTTATATCTATTTTGCCTTTAAACCACTAAAATTTGGATTTCATAAAGCACAGAAAATAATGCAGCTATCAAGTAACCAAATTGGGGTAGTAGGGGATCAAATTTTGACAGATGTAATCGGTGCTAACAGATGTCATATGTTTTCTATATTAGTAAAACCACTTCATGAAAAAGATATATGGATTACTAAATTAAAAAGACCGCTAGAAAATAAAATTATTCAAAAATATAAAAAAAATCAGGAAAAAGAAAAATAAACAAAAAATAAAAAGCAAATAAAGATAAAAAGGTTATTACCATAAGTACAGGGAGGAATCAAGCATGTACATAAACGATATACACATACTAGCATATGTAGCAATAGGAATTTTAGGACTCATTATAGGACAATTAATAGACTGGTGCAACAAAAGACTACCAGATGAGAAAAAAGTTTTTTCAAAAGAACTTTTTACAGAATATTTTAAACATTTTAAACCAAACTATTTGTTAATGATTATTACAGCCATTATGTATGTTGGTTTATTATACAACTTTAACTTTAGTGTAGACTTAGCAAAATATTTAGTATTAACACCAATGCTTTTATCTGCATTTTGCATTGATTTAAAATTGCAAATTATTCCAAATCGTCTTAATTTAACAATGTTCGAAGCAGGATTATTTTTTACATTTTTAAGTGTTATTTTAAATACTAGTATTGGAATTAATACTTTTATAGATAATCTTTTAGGTATGCTAATTGGTGGAGGAATTTTCTTACTTATTACTCTCATTGGTGGATTTGTTGCAGGAAAAGAAGCTATGGGATTTGGGGATGTCAAACTCATGGGAGCTTTGGGACTATTCTTAGGATGGCTTAACATTATTATAGTATCAGTACTTGCCTTTTTATTTGCAGCCGTTATTAGTATTGGTATTTTAATTTTTAGAAAGAAAAAGTTTAATGAGTATATTCCATTTGGACCTTTTATTGTAGCAAGTACCCTAGTTGTTATCTTTATGCCACCAGAACTACTGTTAACAATGGTACTAAAAATATTTACATTAGGTATGTATCAAGGGTAGATAGGTGAGGTGGTTTGTATGAATACAAAAATTAAATGGCTAAGGGAAAAACTTCGTGGGCTAGATATGCAAGGCATGATTATTTCTAATCCAGTTAATGTTAGGTATTTAACTGGAATCCATGCAGAAGGAGTATTATTAATTACAAGAAAAGAAAATCATTATATCACAGACAGTAGATACTTAGAAGAAGTACAATCTGTCTTAACGATTGATGATGATATTATTGTTCATAATGCTTCTAATGTAAGTAAATATGACTATGAAAACTTTTTCTCTTTCTGTGAGAACGTAGGATTTGAAGAAAACTATGTTACTTATGCCATGTATAAAAAATATATGCAGTTATATAAAGCCAATCAACTAGAAGAAACCGAGAGTATTCTAGAAAAGCAAAGAATGATAAAAGACGAAGCAGAAATAAATTTCATACAAAAGGCCTGTAATTTAACAGATGATTGTTTTAGTCACTTGCTAGAATATATTAAAATAGGAATGACAGAAAGACAAATTGCCTATGAAATAGAAAAATACTTTTTAGACCATGGAGCAGAAGGTATTTCCTTCGAAACCATAGTGGCATCTGGGAACAATTCTTCCAAACCACATGCCAAAACAACAGAAAAGAAAATAGAAGCAGGAGATCCTATTACCATTGATTTTGGTTGTAAAGTAAATGGATATTGTTCAGATATGACCAGGACAATTTTTGCAGGATTTGTGCCAGATCCTATAAAACCAATTTATGATTTAGTTTTAAAAAATCAATTGCAAACACAAAAAGATATGAAAGAAGGAGCAAGTATTCGAATTCTTTCTAAAAATGTAGAAAATGACTTCAAATTAAATGGCTATAGTTTAGTACATAGTTTGGGTCATGGAGTAGGTTTAGACATTCATGAACTTCCTTATGTTAATAGTAAAAATGACAACAACTTAAAAGAAAATATGGTAGTTACCAATGAACCAGGAATTTATTTACCAGGCAAATTTGGTGTTCGAATTGAAGATACAGTATTAATTACAAAATCTGGTTGCATAAATTTAACAAAATCGGACAAAAATTATATTATAGTAGATAAAATCGATTCAAACCTTTAAACTTAAATAAAGAATCACATAATCTTTATATTTAACAGATAAAATTAAGAGGAAAAGCATAGTAATACTTGCTTTTTTACAGAATCTAATGTATAATAGAAAAGTGCAAAATAGAAGTAATCAAGCACAAAACAAAAAATAAAGCCATTGAAAATAAAAAATTAGAAAAATAAATGTATTTTGAAAGGGGAAATGAAATATGGCAGAAGTATATATGGCAGGAGATTTTAGAAATGGAACAACATTCGAAATGGATGGAAATGTATTTAAAGTAGTAGAATTCCAACATGTAAAACCAGGAAAGGGATCTGCTTTTGTTAGAACAAGATTAAAAAATGTTATTTCAGGAGCAGTAATTGAAAAAACATTCAATCCATCAGAAAAATATCCAGCAGCAGAAATTGAAAAAAGAGAAATGCAATACTTATATAATGATAGTGATATTTACTACTTTATGGATAATGAAACATATGAACAATTACCTTTAAACAAAGAACAACTTGGTGATAGTTTAAAATTCTTAAAAGAAAATATGAATGTAAAAATTCTTTCTTATAAAGGACATGTATTTTCTGTAGAACCACCAATGTTTGTTGAATTAGAAGTTACATATACAGAACCAGGATTTGCTGGTAATACTACAACTACTTCAGGAAAACCAGCTACACTAGAAAATGGTTATGAAATTTCAGTTCCAATGTTTGTAAATATTGGAGATGTTATTCGTATTGATACTAGAACTGGGGAATATATGGAAAGAGTATAAAATACGGAAGGAAGTAAATAAAAAACATGTCAGATTTAAGAAATCATTATCAAACAATTTTAAAAGATTTGGAAAATTACTTTCAAACTGAAGAAGATAAAGAATTTGTAACTCAAAAATTTCAAGAACTTTCCATTATGTTTATGGATATTATTGATCGCTTAACCTATCTTACAGATAAAAAAGTAAAAGAAGTAGAAGAAAGACAAAAAGAGATTGAACAAAAAATAGATAATGTGCAAAAAGCAGTAGATGGGATTGAAAGTGATATTTATGAGGACGAAGAAGGCTATGAATTTGAAATAGTATGTCCTTACTGTAATCATGAATTTGTAACAGATATTAACAGCGAAACTAATGCAGAAGTAGAATGTCCAGAATGTCATAATGTAATTGAGTTAGACTGGAATGAAGATGAGGACTGCAACTTAGAAGATTGTTCTAGTTGTTCCCATCATTGTGCAGATATAGATACTGATGCAGATATGGATGCTGACGAAGAGAAAGACGAAATTGTTTATGATGATGAAGACTTAATAACAGATGACAAGCAAAATCAAGAACACGAAGATGATGACATGTAATATAATAAATGTACAAATACCTCTTACTTTTTAAGTAAAGTAAGAGGATCTACATAATTACCATTAATACGTACACCAAAATGAAGATGAGGGCCAGTAGTAGCACCATTTGTAGGGTTACCGGTTCTCATCTTTATATTGATTACCGTTTAACTCCATATACATTTTTAGGACCAACGTGACCAATCACTTGGCCCTTTTTTACGTTATCTCCGGTTTTAACAATATAATTAGGAGAAACATGACAATAGGTAAATTTTATATTTCTAGTAGTTAAGGTAATAGTATAACCACCACCACCTAAAAAGCCAGTAAATGTAATCTTACCATCACAAATAGCAACCAAATTGCTTCCTTGAGGTGCACCAATATCAAGCCCTTTATGATAAGAGCTAGCACCAGCAGTAGGAGAAGTACGATAGCCAAAATAGGAATTAATCGTAGTATATCCAGGGCTTGGCCAAATATAGGCATCATTTAAATCAAAGGAATAAAAAATATCTTCCCAAGAAATATTAGTATTTCCTAAAATAACAGGGGCAAAAAAACAAGATATAAAGAAAATAAGAAGAATAATAACAATAAAAATGCCATAAAAAGATTTAAAAAAGTTACTAGACATGATAATACCTCCAATTCTAGTAACCCCCAATTTATCTAAATAAAATTCTTTTATTTTAAATTTAATATTTATATTATTTTATATTTTATATCCTAATTTTTAGAAAGTTTTTTGAAAGCAAAAAATTTGCTAATAAAAAAGTTTAAAATAATAACTATAACAGTAATAATACATTTATTAATTAAATAAGCAATATTTTCACTAAACACTGTATAGAAACTATGAAGTACATCATTTAACAAAAATACACCTACAATTTCCACTACCATAGTAAAAGCCCTACCTAAAATAAATTTACCAAATTCTGCAAACCTTTCTTTAGAACCATGAGCAGTAGAATGGAAAACCCACTTACGGTTGGTAAAATAGGCAAATAAAATAGAAGCAACAATTCCTACTGTACTTGCTATATTTCCCTCTACATTTAACCAAGCTTTTAATACAAAAGAAACGATAATATTAACTAAGGTAGTTAATATACCAAAAAAAATATAAGAAATGATTTCATTATGAAATACTTTTTTAAAACCTTCTTTTAAATTTTCCATTAATTTGTGCTCCTTTTATTATAATATTGTAATTTTAACATACCTATATAATACTTGCAATATCTTTTGAAAATTTATATTATAATCTTAACATAATTAAGTGATAGCAATTGCTACCACTTAAAAAGGAATTAAATAATGTCATCATATGGGTCCCAATAGGGTTCTGCATAGATACGTACCTTTTTTGTAGAATACCAAACGTCCTTGAGGTACAGCTGATACTTGGATGCCATTGACTCTAAAACGTTATAGCAAGCTACAGTGTTGTCAGGAATTGGCATGACAATGCTACTTTTGGTGGGGTTTTCAACGAAGTATCTTACAGCATCGTCTAAAATTTTTTTGATTGGTCCATAATATTTTTCGTATGCTTGCTTTTCTAGCAAATCCCGAGATGCTTTAATTTGAGGATTTATAAAAAAGGCTCCTTTCAAAATTAAGTATTATAATTATTATAACATAAAATAAAAAAATATGCAAAAACAAGATTTTGTTTTTGCATATTAATATGGCAGGGGTAGAAGGATTCGAACCCTCACAGGCGGTTTTGGAGACCGATGTGCTACCATTAACACTATACCCCTATTTCTTAAACAACTACTTTAATATCTTAACACATAATATAAAAAAATGCAAGCACCAAAAAAATATTCTGTTACAGTTGATTAAATTATTTTATTATCTTACGAGACGAATATATCTTTTGGTGCCGTATTCTTACAGATTATATAACTTGTAATTTATTCCTCTCTACCACTAATAATTTTTTGATTAAACTTTTCTAGAAATTCTTTTGAAGTAGACCAAGAATCTGTTACATCATCAAAATTAACTAGTTTTGATAATGCCATTGTACAAATATACTCATAAGATCCTTGATCTGGACTTTTATATATGATTAAGTACAATGGTTTTATAGCATCCTTTCCCATATTGATAACTTCGTTAAATTGTCTACTATCTAATGTATATTGATACCATCCTGCACTTAAATAAAAATTAATATCTTCTTTTTCTTTTTGAGCAATTTCTACACTTAAAGATTGTAATAGTTTCGCAATTTTTTCTAAATTATTTTTATCTACATTTTGAAATAATAACTCTTCATTAACACCATCTTTTGTTATTTCATTCCATTCTATATTTTCCCCATTATTGACTGGATTAATAGGAGTAGGACTAACATTTTCAACATTTAAATTAAAGTTTTCTCCATTTGTAACGATATTTTCAATTACCTTATATGCAACAAATATTCCAATAGGTATCATTAATATGATACTTAAAATTACAATTATTGTTTTCTTATTCTTGGCCATATTACTATTCATTTAACCTTTCATTTTATAATTTACCATTTCCCTTTTTTTAGTCTCCCAATAACTAAAATTATTCCAAACACTAAGGCAATTAAAATCAACGAAATCCAGATTGGAGATAATACCCATATCCAAGACCAACTAATATTATTTGTTAATTTTAATACAACAAACATTAATGTTAATACACTTATAAAACCCATTCCACTATTTCTAACATTTTTATCTTTCATAGAGAATCTCCTCCAAACTATAAATTACTATTTTACAAACTACTAAATTGTAATTTATCTCACAGTTTGAATAAATCTATTTTTACCAAATTGTATAATCTTACTTTCTTTTAAATTTATTATTTCATTGTAATCATCTACCAATCTACCATCGATTTTTACGCCTTTACCCATAACCATTCTTTTTGCTTCTGATTTAGAACTAGCAAAGCCAACTGTAACTAATAAATTACATATGTTCAAACTATCTTCATTTATTTTAATTTGCTTAATATTATCTGGTATATTACCTTTAGCAATATTTTCATATCTTTCTTTTACTTTATCAAATTCACTTTCGTCATCATACATCTTTAATAACTCTCTTGCAAATTCCATGTGAGCTATTCTTATATTTTTTTCCATAATTTCATTTATTTCTTCAATCGGTAAATCTGTTGCAAGTTCAAAATATTGTCTTAATACTTCATCAGGAATTTTCATACTTTTTTCAAATTTTTCAAAAGGACTATCAGTTAATCCAATGTAATTGTCTAATGATTTACTCATTTTTTCTTTTCCATCTAGTCCTACTAATAAAGGAAATGTCATTACAACTTGGCTTTCCTGACCATAGTCTTTTTGCAATTCTCTGCCTACTAATAAGTTAAAAGTTTGGTCCGTTCCACCAATTTCTATATCTGCTTTTAATTCGACTGAATCATATCCCTGCATTAGAGGATATAATAATTCATGCATTGAAAGAGGTAAATTGTTTTCAAATCTATTTTTAAAATCATCTCTTTCCATTAATCTTGCTACTGTATATTTACTTGCTAATCTTATTACATCTTCAAAATTCATCCTAGATAACCATTCTGAATTAAATGCTATTCTTGTTTTATTTTTATCCAGTATTTTTGTAGCTTGTTCTAAATATGTTTCTGCTGATTTTCTAGTCTGTTCAAATGTTAATGCTGGTCTAGTTTTATTTTTTCCTGATGGATCTCCTATCATTCCTGTAAAATCTCCAACAACAAATACTACTTCGTGTCCCATATCTTGAAATTGTTTTAATACTCTTAATACTACACTATGTCCTATATGTAAATCAGGTCTTGATGGATCTGCTCCTAATTTTATTGTTAGTTTCTTTCCACTATTAATTTTTTTGTCTAAATCTTCTTCTGAAAAAATTTGTACTGCTTTTCTTTTTATTATTTCTAATTTATCATTCATATTAATATACACTCCATTCTAATTTTTATTTTTAATGATATTATATGAATCTTCGTAGAAAAACCCTTGGATTATTGTTTTCATTTTAAACCATCGGGTCATAACATCACCTCCAAAATTCAAAAAGTCAACTCATCCATATTAAAGGACGAATTGACTCCGTTGTACCACCTTTATTCACAATACTTTAAAAGCATTGCCTCATTACAGCTTATTCGTAGCCACACGCTAATTACTATAAGAATTGTAATTCAAATTTTATATACTGATAATTTCCACCTACCATTATCTCTCTATTAGTTACTATAAAATTCTACTATGTTTCTTTTTAAAACATAATTAGATAAACTTATTTAATATAATATCATCATTTTGCATTACTGTCAAATTTAACAAAAATGTACCCTACAAATTACTATTTTCCAACCTCATTTATTCTTCTTCATTTAACTTTTTTCAATTTTATTACAATCACGAAAAAACTCACAAACATTTAAGTTTGGAAGTTGCTATAATAAATTGGTGGAGATGAGGAGAGTCGAACTCCTGTCCAATATTCTTGCCATATAAACTTCTCCGAGTGCAGTTTGTTATTAAAATTCCCTTTTTACGAAGTTAACAAACAAACTTAAGAAAAAAAGTAGCCATTTTAAATTACCCACTATTTTCATGGCTAAAAATAGCTTTGTTTCCCACTAATCGGCGCCTTATCTAAAAGCGTGGGCACTTAAAGTAAGACGTGCTACTTGAAACTAAGCAGCGTATGCTAATTCTCTATTATCAGCGTTTATTTTTATTTCTCACATGATTTAAGTGGCCAAGTGAGAATCCACTACTCGCTATCTATATGGACCAAAATACTGTCGAAACCAAATACATCCCCATATACGTACATATACTATTATACAATATTTAAAAAGAAATAGCAAGATAGGTAAAAAATAAAATAAAAATTAAACAAACTTATTGTAAAAAGAAAAAGTTAATGTTATGATAAAATAAATTACAAAAGAAGGAGAGATAGAGAACATGGAAAGAAAAATGAAAGGAAAAAGTGGTATTACTCTTATTGCATTGGTTGTAACCATAGTGGTATTGCTAATATTAGCAGGAATTACAATCAACATGTTATTTAGTAATGGAGGAATCTTTAAAACAGCCCAAGATGCAGCAAATGCATGGAATGAGGCAACAGTGAATGAACAAGAAAGTTTAAATAATTTGGCAGAGCAAATAGGAAATTTAGTAAATGGACAAGTAGGTGGCGGAACTACACCGGAAGATCCAGAAGAGATAGTAGATATCACAACAGTAACAGAAATCGTACAAAAAGAAGAAGGACAAAAGGCAAAAGATAGCTATGGAAATGTAGTAGTTGTACCAAAAGGCTTTAAAGTGGTAACCAGTGAAGCAACAACAGTACCAGAAGGAATCGTAATAGAAGACGGAACAGGAACAGAAACAACTACAGGAAATCAATTTGTATGGATACCAGTAGGAACAGTATATAAAGATAGTACAGGAACAAATACAAGTACTATTAAATTAGGAAGATATACATTTGATACAAGCAATGGAACCCCAACAATACAGCAAGCAGCATTTGCAAGAGATAATCCAAGTAATGCTAGTCAGACTTATGCAAATGATGTTACAATAAGTTCAAGATATCACGAATTAACAACATATAGACCAGGAGTAGCATCAACAGAAATAGGAGTTGGCTTAAATGCAACAGCTAAAAATTTAAAAGCGTTTGTAGAAAGTGTATCAGAAAATGGAGGATATTACTTAGCAAGATATGAAGCAAGTTATGGAAGTGGAAGTAGCACATCAGATTGGAAACCATTATCAAAAGTATCAATAGGAACACCAAGAAAAGCTGGCCAAGATAGTACACCATTAACACAAGGAATGCTATGGAACCATGTAACACAATTAGATGCATCAAAGATATGCCAGAATATGTATCAGGCAGGAGATACAACAGTAGGAGTAGAAAGTGATTTAGTAAATAGTTATGCATGGGATACAGCAATCGTGTTTATACAAAGTATGAATTCAGCAAATAGCAATTATGCAAATAAGAAAGATGAAAATGAGACATTAAAAAATACAGGAGAAACAGGAGATGAAGTATGCAATATATTTGATATGGCAGCAAATGTAAGAGAATGGAGCACAGAATATTCCACGTACACGAGTAGCAGTGGTGCTTTCCCTTGCACTTACAGAGGAGGCGTTTACGACGACAGCAGCAGCAACTTCTATACGGCTTGCAGGTACAGCTTCACTGCGACTGACAGCTACAGCGACGTTGGTTTTCACGTGTCACTTTACATAAAGTAGCACTGACCACTGTTAGGGGGAACTAGTTTTAAGAAGAAAAATTAGGAAGTCTTAGAATACTTAAAAGAAAAGACTTCTAGCGAATCGAAGATACGCTAGTAAGTGGAAAATTTTAGGATACACTAGAAATAAAAAATACAAAAGCGCCACTAGTTGGCGCTATTCTTATAAAACATAAAGGAGCAAACCATGATAGATTTAAAACAAAATGTACAATATGTAAAAAGTGTAGGACCAGCCAAAGTACCTTTGCTTAATCATTTAAATATTTATACATTAGAAGATTTACTTACGTATTTTCCACGTGTTTATGAAGATAGAAGTAAAATTAAAAAGATAGCAGAAGTAATAGATGGGGAAATTATTACAATTCAAGCAATGGTAACTTCAGAAGTGATTATTACTCGTATTCGTAAAAATATGACTATTGTTAAAGCAACAGTAGAAGATGAAACAGGGAAATGTACTCTTACTTGGTTTAATCAGACATACATAAAAAAGCAACTAAAAAGAGGGGAAAGCTATTGCTTCTTTGGAAAAATTAGCAAGGAATATAATAGAGTGGAAATGAGAAGTCCAGTATTTGATATAGTGGGAAAACAAAAAAATACTGGGAAAGTAATGCCTGTATATCCTTCTACTTATCACTTGTCACAAACTGCTCTTAGACAAGCAGTAGAAAATGCTTTAGCAATGGTAAAAGGCAAATTGCCAGAAACACTTCCAGACTATTTATTAAAAGAATATAATCTATGGGATTTAGAAAATAGTTTAGAGCAAGTTCATTTTCCAACTTCAAAAGAAAATTGTCTTAAAGCTAGAAAACGTTTAAAATTTGAAGAATTATTAACTTTACAATTAGCTTTATTAGAATTAAAAGGAGAAAGTGAAAAAGAAAAAGGCGTTGTATTTGATAAAAATGTAAAAATGTCAGAAGTTATCAATAACTTACCTTTTAAATTAACAAAAGCACAATTACGAGTTTTAGAAGAAATAGACAAAGATATGGAAAGTGCTAAAATTATGAACAGGCTATTACAAGGTGATGTTGGTTCAGGCAAAACCGTAGTTTCTATAATAGCAGCATATAAAGCAGCTAAATCTGGTTACCAAGTAGCAGTTATGGCACCTACTGCAATTCTAGCAACCCAACATTTAGAAGAGTTTCAAAAAATTTTGGAACCTTTGGGAATTCATTGTGAGCTATTATTAGGAGCTACTACAGCAAAGAGAAAAAGAGAAATCTTAGCACAATTAGAAGCCGGAGATATTCAAGTATTAATAGGAACCCATGCCTTACTTACTGAAAATGTTATATTTAAAAACTTAGGTTTAGTCGTAACAGATGAACAACACCGTTTTGGAGTAAGGCAAAGAACAGCCATCGCAGCAAAGGGAAATAACCCAGACGTGTTAGTAATGACAGCTACTCCAATTCCTAGAACCTTAGCTCTTATTCTATATGGTGACTTAGACATTTCTATTATAGACGAACTACCACCAAACCGTAAAAAAATAGAAACCTTTGCGGTTACGAAATCAATGGACCAAAGAATTAATGCCTTTATCCGTAAAAATATCGATGAAGGAAGGCAAGTTTATGTAGTATGTCCGTTAGTAGAAACAGAAAAAGAAGAGAATGAAGATGTAAACGAAAATGAAGTAATTCAAGAAGAGGAAGACTTTTTTACAGCAGGACAAAGAAAAGTACAACCAAAAACACAAAACCAAATGAAAGAATCAATGGGGCCTTATGGAGTACAACAAACTATAAAAGATATGGAAATAGAAAATGCTAAAATTGCAAAATCAGAATTAAAAGCAGTAAAAGAATGGGCAGAAATTTATCAAAAACAAATTTTTCCAAACTATAGGGTAGCCTATGTGTATGGAAAAATGAAACCAAAAGAAAAAGAGGAAGTAATGGAAAAATTTAAAAATGGAGAAATCGATATCTTGGTATCTACTACAGTTATTGAAGTAGGAGTAAATGTACCAAATGCCAATATCATGGTAGTAGAAAATGCAGATAGATTTGGACTAGCACAACTTCACCAATTAAGAGGAAGAGTTGGAAGAGGAGAATATCAGTCTTATTGTATTTTAAAATATAGTAGTAAGGCTTCATCAGTTGCTAGAGAAAGAATGAAAATCATGCAAGAAACAAATGACGGATTTGTAATTGCAGAAAAAGACTTAGAACTTAGAGGAACAGGAGAATTTTTTGGAACCAAACAACATGGACTTCCAGAATTTAAAATAGCTAACTTATTTACAGATATGCCAATGCTAAAATCGGTACAAAGTGTAGCATTAAAAATAGAAAGTGAAGACAGAGGACTAACAGAAGAAAAAAATAAAAGACTACGCAAATTAGTAGACGATAAGCTAAAACAAAGCGTTTCACTCTAATTTCAACCATTGGGGACGGTCCTTTTTGGTCGATTTTCAGCCAAAAAGGACCGTCCCCAATGGTTGAAATTTTGCCAAAATACTTGACTTTTCCATAAAAACACACTATGATAGTAGTGTAAAAACAAAGAAAGGAGAAGGCCTATATGTACACGCAAATGCTAACCTCCAAAAAAGGTGGAGAATTATTAAGCTTTAAAATTAATGGCAAAGAAAAAATACACCAAGGAGAAAAATGTCTAGACGAAAATGGAAAAGTGTATTGGAAAAGACATTCACCTGTACTATTTCCTATTGTAGGCAAGCTAAAGAAAAATCAAACCCTAATTGGTGGCAGAACTTACGAACTAATGCAACATGGGTTTGCAAGAGATATGGAATTTGAACCAATTACGAAATTAGACAATTTCCATTCCTATATGTTAAAAAGCAACAAATATACTTTAGCAAAATATCCTTATGAATTTGAATTATATAATACTTACCGTAGTGAAGAAAACAAGCTAACAACAATTTATAAAGTAGTAAATACTGGACTAATTAACTTACCTTTTGGAATTGGTGGACATCCTGCTTTCCAAATTGACCAAGAACAATTAGAAAAAGGAAATTATTACCTAGAATTTGAAGAAAACGAAGATAAAATACATTTTCTATATTTAGTAGATGGATTAATTGGAACAGAATATGCTAGAAATAGAATTGTAGATAAAAGGATTATTCCTATTGATTCTCATACTTTCGATAATGATGCATTAATTATGAAAGGAATTACTTCTCATAAAATTAGTTTAAAAAATAAAATGACAGGAAAAAAGCTTTTAAGAATGGACTTTACAGATTTTCCTTATTTAGCAATTTGGTCCAAACCAAATGCACCATTTATTTGTATTGAACCATGGTATTCTACTGCAGATAATATTAAAAGTTCTGGTGTATTTACTCAAAAGCAAGATATTATTTCCTTAAAACCAAAAGATTCTTTTGAATGTAAATATACGGTAGAATTTTTTGAATAGCCATCAAGTAAAATAAGAAAAATAAATATCAAATAAAAAAGAAATGTTTTATAGAATGAAAAAGATGGGATGAAGCAATATGTGGCAAATTATTTTAATCATATTAGGGTTATTACTTACAACATTAGGTGTAGTTTGTATTTTTGATGCAAGACTTTTAACCAAAAAGCTCTTTAGTTTTGGTGACCAAAACGAAGGAAGTATGGGGCTAAAAATTATGGGCTTTGTTATTGCAATGATCGGCACTTTTATTATATTTTTTAATATGTAAGAAATTTATTAAAGAAATCGTATGTCAATTTTTGTTAGATTTTGTCATACGATTTTTGTTGTATTTTGCGTAAATGTATGATATAAAAATTATAGTTAGAAGTTAGTATCTATTATAATTAAAATCTAAAAGAATATTTTAAATAACTTTTTTAATTCATACTAATTTAATTTCAATATTTCTATTTCAAATTAAATTATATATTTAAATTCATATTAAAGTAGTTACCTATATATTATTTCCTAATAGAAATTTATAAAATAAATAATGTATTTTTTCAAAAAATAATTTCTTATCATATTTTATTTCTAATATATTTATTTTCTAAAATAATTCCTATTATAAGTAAAATAAGTGATATTTGAGCTATAAATCAAATTTAATTTATATAGAAGTATTGATATCTGACTAATATTTTGATAAAATGGAGGTAGCAGATATGGAAGATATCACAAATTTTGTAAAAAACAAAAAAGAAAGATTAGACTTAAAAAATGACTATGTATTTAAAAGGATTTTTGCAAAACCGGAAAATAATAAGGAATTAAAAGAAC
>CABUKD010000040.1 GCA_902492105.1 uncultured Clostridium sp. | reverse complement strand
GAAATGGTCCACAAGCAAGTACTACAGGAAACGTATATGGAGTATATGATATGAGCGGAGGGTCAAATGAATATGTAGCAGCATATGTAGCAAATAATAATGAAAATTTAACTAATTATGGCTCAAGCTTAGTAGATGGAGCAAATTATACGAAAGACATATATAACAGTAGTGGAGATACACAATTAGGAAATTATAATGCAGCAGCAAGTAAATACGGAGATACTATGTTCGAAACTTCTTCACTTTTCAGAGGTAGTAACTCATGGTATAGCGACAATTCAAACTTTCCTTATTCGGTTACTCCATTCTTCACTCGCGGAGCCAATTATGGAAATACGTCAGGTACTGGTCTATTTTCTTTCCTTTCAAGCGTTGGAAATGCCAGCAGTAATTATGGTTTTCGTCCAGTGCTCGTGACATTTTAAAGAAACATTATAAAAACATTAGATACTCTATATGGCAGAGCAATCTCATCAATTATGAAAAATAAGAAAAAAATGCAACAGTTTTGTTGTATTTTTTCTATTTCTTGATATAATAATAGCGAAAGTTACAAAATATAAATTGAAAGATACGAAAGGATGGAAAAGATATGTTAAAAAAAGTAGCTATTTTAGCAAATGGAGGAGATGTTTCTGGTTTTAATGCTGTTATTCGTGCTATTATTAAAACTGCAGAAAATAATAATGTAGAATGTTATGGTTTTATTGATGGATATAGAGGTTTATTACAAAATAATTTGGTACAATTATGTACAAATGCTACAGGAAATGCAATAGGTATTTTACCAAAGGGTGGTTCTATTATTGGTTCTTCTACAAATGCCAATGTATTTTGTTATCCTGTGGAAGAAAACGGAGAAACAGTTTATAAAGATTTATCAGACCAATGTGTAGAAAATATTAAAAAAGATGGCATTGACTGTTTATTTACTTTAGGAGGAGATGGAACCCAAAAATCTGCAAGAGATTTATCTTTAAAAGGAATTAATGTCATTGGTGTACCAAAAACAATTGATAATGATGTTGCTTGTACAGAAATTACTTTTGGATATAATACCGCTGTTTCTGTTGCAGCAGAAGCTTTAGACAGGCTTCATACTACTGGTGCAACTCATCATAGAATTATGGTATTGGAGGTTATGGGAAGGTATGCTGGTTGGATTGCTTTAGAATCTGCTATTGCAGGTGGAGCAGATGTAGCTTTAATTCCAGAAATTCCTTATGATATTAACAAGGCAGCACAAAAAATTATTAATCGTAAAAATCGTGGAAAAGAGTTTAGTATTGTAGTAGTAGCCGAAGGTGCAAAGCCAATTGGAGGAGATATAACTGTAAAAGCTGTTAGAAATAGAGGCAAAGGTGTTGATAATAATAAACTAGGAGGAGCTGGCGAAAAAGTAGCAGCAGAGTTACAAGAATTAACAGGACTAGAAGCAAGATGCACTGTTCTTGGCTATATGCAAAGGGGAGGAACTCCTACTTCTTTTGATAGAGTACTTTCTACAAAATATGGCGCAAAAGCTATGGAACTTGCTTTAGAAGGAAAGTTTAATGTATTAACTGTTATAAAAGATGGTAGATTAAATAGTGTTCCTTTAGAATGTGTAGTAGGGAATAATAAAGAAATTGGTGCTGTTTCAGGAAATACACCAGAAAGTAATATTCGTAAAGTAGATATGAATGATGATTTAGTAAAAACAGCAAGACATATAGGAATTAATTTAGGAGATTAATTTTAAAAATAGAAGGGAAACAAAAAAAATGGTAGATTTTAAACAAAAAATAGCAGATCAAATTAGTAAAGTAACAAATATTTCACAAGAAGAAATCTATGAATATATAGAAATACCAACAAATGAAAAAATGGGAGATTTTTCCTTTCCTTGTTTTAAATTAGCCAAACAATTAAAAAAAGCACCACAAGCAATTGCAGAAGATATTAAGTCTAAAGTAGAATTTGAAGATATGTTAATACAGAAGGTAGATGTAGTGAATGGATACTTGAATTTTTATGTTCATCCACAAGCATATATTTCTAATGTGCTAACAGAAATTGCAAGTAAAAAAGAAAACTATGGAAAAAGTACCATAGGAGAAGGAAAAACAATTGTTATTGACTATTCTGCACCCAATATTGCAAAACCTTTCCATATTGGACATTTACGTTCCACTGTAATTGGAAGCGCTATTTATAAAACTTATCAACATTTAGGATATCATTGTGTAGGTATTAACCATTTAGGAGATTACGGAACTCAATTTGGAAAACTAATTGAAGGCTATAAAAGATGGGGAAATGAATACAACATTGAAGAAAATCCTATTGATGAATTAACAAAAATTTATGTTAGAATTAATAATTTGTGCAAAGAAGATGAAACAGTTTTAGAAGAGTGTAGAAACAATTTTAAAAAGTTGGAAGATAAAGATCCTTATTGTGTAGAGCTATGGACAAAATTTAGAGATCTTAGCTTAAAAGAATTTCAAAAAGTGTATGATTTATTACAAGTAACATTTGACTCTTGGAATGGAGAAGCTTTTTATTCTGATAAAATGCAAGAAGTAATTGATATTTTAAAACAAAAAAATCTACTTGTTCCATCAGAAGGAGCAATGGTAGTAAATTTAGAAGACAAACAAATGCCACCATGTATTATTGAAAAAACAAATGGTTCTACCACTTATGCAACTCGTGATTTAGCAGCTATTCTTTACCGTGCAAGAACTTATGATTTCGACAAGGCAATTTATGTTACATCTTATGAACAAATTTTACATTTTAAACAAATTTTTGAAGTAGCAAAATATTTAAGTTTGGATGAGAAATATACTAATCATTTAGTACATGTACCTTTTGGAATGGTTCAATTAAAAAGTGGCAAAATGTCAACCAGAGAAGGAAATGTTATTAAATTAGAAGAATTATTAAATGAAGCGATTCATAGAGTAATGAAAATTATGGATGAAAAAAATCCAAATTTAGAAAACAAAGAAGAAATTGCTAAAAAGATAGGAATCGGTGCAGTTATTTTTAATGATTTATATAATAGCAGAATTAAAGATGAAATTTTTGATTGGGATACTATGCTAAACTTTAATGGAGAAACAGGTCCATATATGCAGTATATTTATGTAAGAACAAAAAGTTTATTAGAAAAAGCAGGATATGTTCCTGAAATAAAAGATGTGGATTTTGCAAAATTACAAGATGATGCTTCTTTAAAAGTAATAAAATTAATTTATGATTTTGAAGATATTTTAAAACAATCAGCTGAAAAATATGAGCCATACATAATAGCAAGATATTTAATTCACTTAGCACAAGCCTTTAGCAGTTTTTATAATGAAAATAAAATTATAGTAGAAGAAAAAGAGTTACAAGATGCAAGATTATTTTTGACTTACAGTGTGGGAATTGTACTTAAAACAGGAGCAAGTATATTAGGAATTCAAATGCCAGATAAGATGTAATTAGCCAGAAGAATATAAGAATTGGAGGAAAGGGATGGAGCAATTAGAAGAACTAAAAACTGAAACAAAAGAAGAAATAAACAATGAAAAAAAAGTAGTAGAAGGAAAATCCCTAAAAAAGCATAAAATTAGAAAAAAGAAAAAATTTACGATATTTGGTTTTTCTATTATAAGACTGTTAGCCTATTTTGTTATTTATAGTGTAATTGGATTTGTAATAGAAACTCTATTTGGATTAGTAACAAAAGGCGTAATAGAAAGTAGAAAAAGCTTTTTATATGGACCATTTTGTGCAATTTATGGAGTGGGCGCAGTAGTAATGATTATTGGTCTTCAAAAGTTTAAAAAGAATAATTATACTTTATTCTGGGGTGGTTTTTTAATAGGATCCTTAGTAGAATATGTTATTAGTTGGATTGGAGAAATCGTATTTCATGCAAAATGGTGGGATTATTCTGATATACCATTTAATTTGAATGGTAGGATTTGTGTGTGGTTTTCTTTATTTTGGGGAATCCTTGCAATTTATTTAATGACACATATCCATCCAAAAATAGATCACTTCTTAGATAAATTTTCGCCAAGAATTGTAACAATTATTACCGTTACTTTTGTAATAATAATGTTTTTAGATTGGTGTGTTAGTAGTTTTGCTTTAAAAATGTTTCTAACTAGATTAGTGAATAATTATAATTTAGAATTACAAGAAATTAGTACAGTTCAACAAGAAAAATATACAAAGCTATATGAAAATGAAAAAATAAAGCCAATTATTGATACTTTCTTTTCAGATGAAATCATGTTAAAGACATTTCCAAATTTAAAAGTAACCAGCAAAGATGGAGAAATTATTTGGGTATGTGATATTTTAAAAGATATACAACCATATTATTTTAGAGTTTTTACACCTAGTGCAAAAAAATAAAAGTTTGTTACATTCTATACCTATAATTTAATAGGTTAGTAAAGATATATTTACGCATTTTTCATAATCGAGGAACATTTGTCTAGTAGTTATTTAGAATATTATAATTATTAAAAAGAAAGTGTGCCACAATTCACAAGCCTATGAGACGAGCTTATGAAAAAAAGAAAATATATCTTTACTAACTCTAAATATAGCCATAAGATCAATTGCATATAGACATAAATAAAAAATATTAAAAAAATACTATTCTTTTTTAATAGAATATGATAAAATGAAAAACGAAAATTCATAGAAATGTCACAGTCCTATACAAAAATGGATATGATGTAGTAAAAAGCTAGGAGGAAATCATGAGAAAATATTTTGGAACAGATGGCATTAGAAGAATTGCCAATACAGAACTTTCACCAAATTTAGTGTATCGTGTAGCAAAGGCTGGAGCATATGCTTTAGCAAAGCATACAGATCATGCACCTACTATTTTAATAGGAAGAGATACTAGAATTTCTGGCACATTAATTGAAAGTGCTATGACAGCAGGATTTTTAAGTTATGGCGCAAATGTAAAAAGTTTAGGTGTTATTCCTACACCAGCAGTAGCCTATTTAACTAAAAAATTGAAAGCAGACGCTGGAGTAGTAATATCGGCATCACATAATACATATGAGTTTAATGGCGTAAAATATTTTAGTAATAAAGGAATGAAAATTCCAGATGATTTAGAAGAAGAAATAGAAGAAATGATGGATTCTGAGAAACTAAATGATTTTACTGCAGTAAATGATAAAATTGGAACTTCAGAAGTAAGACAAGATCTTTTAGATGAATATGTTTATTTTTTCAGAAAAAACTTTGAAGAGGATTTTGAAAATTTTGATAAAGATAACTTTGTAGTAGCAATTGATACTGCTAATGGTGCAACTTCTGTAGTTGCTGAAAAAGTATTTGCAGCATTAGGTATTAAGCATTATATTATGAATAATACACCAAATGGTATTAATATTAATGAAAATTGCGGTTCTACTCATTTAGACATGTTAAAAAAATATGTTGTTGAAAACAACTGTAATTTAGGAATTGCATATGACGGAGATGGTGACAGATGTTTAGCTGTTGATGAAAATGGAAATGAAATTGACGGAGATAAATTACTTGCTATTATTTCAAATTATATGAAAGAAAAAGGTACTTTGAAGAAAAATACTGTTGTTGCAACTGTAATGAGCAATTTAGGATTAAAAAAATATGCAGAAAATAATGGATTAAATATTGTACAAACAAAAGTAGGAGATAGATACGTTCTAGAAGAAATGCTAAAAAATGGTTACAATTTAGGAGGAGAACAATCAGGACATATTATTTTCTTGGATTATAATCCTACAGGAGATGGAATTTTAACTTCATTAATGTTAATAAGAGTAATGCTTGAAAAACAAAAATCTGCATCCGAATTATGTAAAATTATAAAGGCATATCCACAAGTATTAGTAAATGCGAAAGTATCTCATGATAAAAAAGAATTATATAAATCAGATGAAGAAATACAAAAAGAAATTCAAAAACTAGAAGAAGAATTTTCAGGAAATGGTAGAGTTTTAATTAGACCTTCAGGAACAGAACCTTTAATTCGTGTTATGATAGAAGGAGAAGACCAACAATATATTAGGCAAAAAGCGGAAACTCTAGCTAAATTAATAGAAGACAAATTAAGTTAAGATACCTTAAGATATAGTATATATTGAAAAATTAATATTATTTAAAGTCTTAGAATGCATCTAAAAGTGAATAAAATTTATTGTTATAAAATATAAAAAAACAAAGGAGGAAAATGATATGCCAATCATTAATTTTACAAACCCAATAGCTATTCTTTTAGGAGTAATTTTATTTGTTTTAATATTATATTTGGCAAAAGAGGTAAAAAAATCTTGGATTATTGGAATTATGCTATTTGTATTTCTTGGTATTTTAATTGGTCACACGGTAGAATTCTTTACGATTGCTCAAAGTAATGCAGAAATTTATCGAGCTATTGTAACATCAGTTACTTTTGATCTTATTTTTATCTTTTTATCCTTTATTAGCTATTTGTGGATTGATGATATTGAAGCAAAAGAGGGAAAAAGAAAAAGTATTGATAATAGTTTAGATTGGTTTTGGAATAAGGTATAACCAAAAAAATGAGAAAATTAAAAAATACAACCTTAGGAGGGAAAAATATGGCAGAAAAATTTTATGTAACAACACCTATTTATTATCCTAGTGGAAAATTCCATATAGGAACAGCGTATACTACAACTTTAGCAAATACTATAAAAAAATATAAACAAGAAAGAGGCTATGATGCTTACTTTCTTACTGGTATGGACGAGCATGGTCAAAAAGTAGAGCAAGTAGCCTTGCAAAAAGGAAAAACTCCACAAGAGCATGTAGATGAAATGGCTGAATCTGCTGAAAAATTATGGAAGTTAATGGAAATCGAAAATGATGATTTTATTCGTACTACCCAGCCAAGACATGAAAAAGTAGTAGCTGAAATTTTTGATAGATTAATGGAGCAAGGAGACATATATAAATCAGAATATGAAGGCTGGTATTGTATGCCTTGTGAAACCTACTTTACAGAAACACAGCTAGTAGATGGTAAATGCCCAGACTGTGGAAGAGAAGTAAAGAAAATGAAAGAAGAAGCATATTTCTTTAATATGAAAAAATATGCAGATCGTTTAATTGCTTTTTATAACGAAAATCCAAACTTTATCTTGCCAGAATCAAGAAAAAATGAGCTATTTAATAATTTCTTAAAACCTGGACTTGAGGATTTATGTGTAAGCCGTACTAGTTTTGAATGGGGAGTAAAGGTAAAAAAAGATCCAAAACATGTTATTTATGTATGGCTAGATGCATTAACTAACTATATTACAGCGCTTGGCTATTTATCAGATGATGATAGTTTATTAAAAAAATATTGGCCAGCAGACTTACAAATTGTTGGAAAAGATATTATTCGTTTTCATGGAATTTATTGGCCAATCTTCTTAATGGCGTTAGATTTACCACTTCCAAAACAAATCTATGCACATGGCTTTATTATGATGAAAGATGGCAAAATGTCAAAATCTAAGGGAAATGTTATTTATCCAGAACCTTTAATTGAACGTTATGGATTAGATGCTTTTAAATATTTTATATTAAGAGAAATGTCTTTTGGTCAAGATGGTACATTTACCCCAGAAGGATTTGTAGATAGATTTAATTTTGATTTGTGCAATGATTTAGGAAATCTTTTAAATAGAACTATTGGCATGATAAATAAATATTTTAATGGAGAAATAAAAGCTTATCCTTCTAATTGTTCTACTTTAGATAAAGAATTAGAAACCTTCTCAGATGGAGTAATTCACCAAGTAGAAGAATATTTTGATACTTATCATATTAGTAATGCCATTGCAGAAACTTGGAATTTAGTAGCAAGAACCAATAAATATATTGATGAAACGACTCCATGGGTTTTAGCAAAAGAAGATAAAAAAGAAGAACTTGCTTCTGTTATGTATCATTTAGTAGAAAATTTAAGAAGAATTGCAATATTAATTAAACCATACATGTCACATACTTCTGAAAAAATGTTAAATCAACTTTCTATAGGATCAGAACTACAAACATGGGATAGTTTAAAAGACTATGACAAAATAGAAAATATTACAGTAACACAAAAACCTGAAGTATTATTTGCAAGACTAGACCCACAAGTAGAATTAGAAGCAATAAAAGAAATGATGAAAGTGTAAATAGAATTAAAATAAAGAATAATTGGAACAGTAAAAAGGAGAAATTGAAATGGGAAAATTATTTGTAATAGATGGAACAGATGGTAGTGGAAAACAAATACAATTTGAAAAATTAAAAGAGAGATTAAAACAAGATAACATAGATTATCAAACTGTTAGTTTTCCTAATTATGAAAGTCCATCTTCTGCATTAGTCAAAATGTATTTATCTGGTGAATTTGGAGAACATGCCAAAGACATTAGCCCATATATTGCTTCTACCTTTTATGCAGCAGACCGCTATGCTACCTATATTACAAAATATAAAACATATTATGAAAATGGTGGTATTATATTAGCAGATAGATATACTACTAGTAATATGATTCATCAAGCAGGAAAAATTGCAGACAAAGAAGAAAGAAAAAAATTTTTAGATTGGTTATGGGACTTTGAATTTCGACTATATGGCTTGCCAGTTCCAACAGAAGTTTTCTTTTTAAAAATGCCAACAGAAAATGCTTTAGAACTAATTAAAAATAGAGAAAACAAATTTACGCACGAGGCAAAAAAAGATATTCACGAAAGGGACAAAAGTCATTTGTTAGACAGTTTTAATGCTGCTTGCGAAGTAGCAAAACAATATAACTGGTATACGATAGAATGTGTAAAAGACAGTAAAATTAGAACTATTGAAGATATTCATGAAGAAATTTATCAAGAAATTAAAAAACATGTAGGCTAAAAATGGTTGGTTATATATAAACAAACTTATAACTAGAAAAATATAAAAATTGTAAAATTTGTATTTTATTGCATAAATACTTACTCCATATACCAAAATAAAAAAGTATATGGAGTTTATTTTAAGGAGGGATGATAAATATGGTAGAAAAAAGAAAAGTAGTTGTTGTAGGAACTGGTTTTGTAGGAATGAGTATGGCGTATGCTTTATTAAATCAAGGTGGAGTGAACGAACTTGTTTTAATTGATGTGAATAAAGAAAAAGCAATAGGAGAGGCAATGGATTTATCTGACGGAGTTCCATGCAGTCCTGCCAGAATGGTTATTAAAGCAGGAGATTATGAAGAATGCAAAGATGCTAACATTGTAGTAATTACAGCAGGTGTTTCACAAGTGCCTGGACAAACTAGATTAGATTTATTACAAACAAATGCTAAAATAGCAAAAGAAGTTACACAAAATGTAGTTAATTCTGGATTTAATGGTATATTTATTATTGCTAGTAATCCAGTAGATATTTTAACTTATATTGTACAAAAAACATCCAATTTTCCAACTAGTAGAGTAATTGGTTCTGGAACAGTATTAGATACAGCAAGATTAAGATATTTATTAGGAGAACATTTGAATGTTTCTAGTAAAAATATTCATGCTTATATTATGGGAGAGCATGGAGATTCTTCTTTTGTACCATGGTCAAAAAGCTATGTTGGTTGTAAGCCACTTATTGACATTTTAAAACAAAGAGGAGAGCCAGATACCATATTAGAAGAGATGCATACACAAGTAAGAGATGAAGCTTATGAAATTATAGCAAGAAAAAAATCAACCTATTATGGAATTGGACTTCGGACTTACAAAAATTATAAAAGCTATTTTAAATGACGAACATGAAATTTTAACAATTTCTACTTTTTTAAATGGAGAATATGGAAAACACGATATTTCTATAGGTGTACCTGCTATTGTAAATAGCAAAGGAGTACAAGAAATTTTACAAATAGAATTAACCAAAGAAGAGCAAGAAAAATTTGACCATAGTTATGAAATATTAAATGATTTGAAGAATAAAATAATACTTTAACTTAAATTTTAAAAAATGAAATAGAGTGGGCTCTAAATAGGGCTCACTCTAAAAATATATTTATAAATCTTTTTGTTTCAAATGTAATAAAATAAAAATATGAGTATCTAGAACAGCTAAATCTTCTGTTGGTACTCTTGTAAAAAAGTAATCTTCATCATTATAATAAAATTTTACGAAAGTTTCATCTGTATAGTAATTGGTAGAATTACTATCATAATAAAAATAAAATTTCATATCATTATTTAAAGTAACTTCATAATTATAATTAGCAAAATCATTTTCATTATATTTTTTATTATAATTTACGAATCTCCAACTTTTCATTGATTGTATAAAAGATTCTTTTTCTTCTTTAGTTAAATTATCTTCTATTGTTTTTAGTGTAGTGGTTTGATTTTCTAAAGAATCATTGTAATAATAAGTAACTTTTATATCTTCTATTTGTCCTAGCTCAATTTTTTCTCTAGGTAGAGTTAGTTCTTGGAACCATATTTTTAATTCTTCTTGATAATGATAGGCAATTACTCCAATAATAGCTAATATAACTATAATAATGATTATAATTGACATTTTTTTCATAATAATTTCCCCTTTTTTTCTTATTATATCATTAAGTTAAAATAGTATCAATTTAAATAAAAAATATTTTACTACGAAAATTTGTAAAATAAGATAAAAAATACACTAAAAGTGTGTAATATTTATAATTTTATGTTATGATATAAATAATTTAATATATAAGGGAGAAAAAAGTTGAATAAAGAAATAGAATTAAAATGTGAAATATCAGATATACCACAGTTAAAGAAAATGGAAGATATAGAAATTTATAAAATATCACAAAATTATATCTATCAAGATAAATTTTCATCCATAAGAGTAAGAAGTATTTTTAATCCAAAATGCAATAAAACAGAATATGTTTATACTGTAAAAACCAAAGGAAATATTCAAGATAATTATTCTCTATATGAAATTGAAAGTATTATTACAGAGCAAGAATATGAACAAATGCAAGAACTATCAAATTATGTAATAGAAAAATATCGAATAAAGATACCTCTTAATAATGAATTAATGGCTGAATTAGATTTATATAATGGAAAATTAGAAGGATTGCTTACTGTAGAAGTAGAATTTCCTAATAAAGAAGAATTAAAAAAATTTTCAAAACCGAATTGGTTTGGTGAAAACTTGGACAAAAAAATATTCTCAAACGCCAATTTATCAAAGATGACAAGAGAGCAATTTTTAAATATGATTGACAGAGAAAGCTATGAAAAAAATGTATGTATTAGAAAAGAAATAGAAAAATTGATAAAAAATTTATTATGATAATAAGAAAGATATTAATTTAGATAGTAAGTTATAGAGGAGATATATATGATAAAATCAAAAGGTTGGAATTGGAAAGTTGTAGAAAAGGACGAGATGTGGAAAAATCCAAGTATAGAATCCTATTATTTATTAAATAGATGGAAATTACAAAATAAAAAATATTTTCTTGATCTAGGGTGTGGATTAGGTAGACATTCCATTTTATTTGGAAAAAATGGTTTTACTGTTAGTTGTTTTGACATAAGTACAGAAGCTATTAATAGAACTAAAGAATGGGCTGAAAAAGAAGATTTAAAGTTTGATTATAAAATTGGAGACATGCTTAAATTACCTTATAATAACGAGCAATTTGATTGTATTTACTGTAGAAATGTAATTTCCCATACAGATACAGAAGGTATGAAACAGATAATAAAAGAACTATATAGAGTAATGAAATACAATGGAGAATGTTATTTGACATTAGGGTCAAAAGATTCATGGGGATTTAAGCAAGAGGATTGGCCTTTGGTTGATGAAAATACAAGATTAAGAATGGAAGAAGGACCAGAATATAAAGTACCACACTTTTATGCTGACTATGATTTAGTAAAAAAATTATTTAAAAATTTTAAAATAATTGATATACGTCAAGAAATTAATTATTATGAAAAACAAGATTGTACAACAAAATCATATCATTATCATATATTAATTCAGAAAAACAACACAAATACCTCCGTGGGGTTTATTAATTAAAATAATAGAGGTGAGAAATATGGAAAAGATAACTCCATCAATGTTAACAGATAAAGGAATATGTCCAACTTGTTATAATAAAGAACATAACTATTGCCTATATGGAGATAATAAAGATAAAATGTTATATGAAAATAATTTGTTTGAATGTTTCTTAGTGGGTAATCCTAGGGCAGATGGTCATACAATTATAAGTAGTAAAAAACATTATAAAGATATGTTAGAAATACCAGATGACTTATGCAAAGAAATTTTTATATTTGCAAAAAGAATAATGATTATATTAAAAGAAGTGTATTCTGCCGAAAGTATATACTTATGTACTATGTGTGATGGTTTAATGAATCATTTTCATGTTCAATTAATTCCAAGATATAGTTTTGAACAAAGAGGCTCAAAAAACTTTGTAAAAGAAAGAAAACAATATATAGAAGATAAAGAAAAAATAATGAAAATAAGAAAGTTACTAAAAAATTTGAAGGAGGAGTAAAAATATGCAATTTATAAAAAAATTAGTAGGAGATAGAATATATTTGTCACCAAGAGGTGCATCTGATGAAGAAATTGAAAAATTTACAGATTGGATGAATGATTTTCAAACAACCGATTTTATAGGTAGAAGTGGACAAGTAGTAACCTTCATTGGAGAAAAAGAGTGGCTTGAAAATTCAACAAAAAATGTACAGGATAGGAGTTTTAGTATTATTGAACTAAATCACAACAAATTAATTGGAACAATATCACTTGAAAATTTTAGTTGGATTGAGAGAAGTGCAGTATTAGGAATTTTTATTGGAGATAAAGATTTCAGAAACAATGGTTATGGTACTGAAGCTATAAAATTGTTATTAGAATATGGTTTTAAATATCTTAATTTACATAGTATAAGATTGGATCTTTTGTCTATTAATGAAAGAGCACACAAATGTTATTTGAAATGTGGTTTTAAAGATACCGGTTGTAGTAGAGAAGCAATATATGTGAATGGAAAATATTATGATAAATTACATATGGATATACTTGAAAATGAATTTGAAGGTGATTATATTAGAAATAAGAATATAAAATTTGTAGGGAGATAGAAAAAATGGAAGTAGCTAAAACAAAATATAATGTGATAACTTTATGTGGTTCAATTAAATTTAGAGATAAATTTATTGAAGCTCAAGAAAAACTTACACTAGAATGAAATTAATTATGCAAAGCTAAAAAGTAAAGAAGTATTTTTTTAGAAAATATAAAATAATAGAGGATTGAGAGTATGGAGAAGGAAATAGTTTTTGTAACACATAATACTGGAAAAATTAAATCAGCAGAAAAATATTTTAAAAATTTAAAATTTACTACATTTAATTATGAATTAGATGAACCAAGAAGTGATGATATAAAAGAAATAGCAACCGCAAAGGTAAAAGAAGCTTATGAAATAGTAAAAAAACCTTGTATAGCTTTAGATACGGATTTTAGAATTGAAGCATTAAACGGCTTTCCAAGAGCATTTGTAAACTTTTCATTAGATACAATAGGAATAAATGGAATCTTAAAACTAATGGAAGGAAAAGAAAATAGAAAATGTGCATTTAATGAATGTTTGGCTTACCATGACGGAAAAAATATACATTATTTTTATGGAAAGCATCCTGGAAATCTATCAGAAAAAATTCTGGGATTAGATAGAGCAGAAAAATGGTCAGATTTGTGGTATATCTTTAAGCCGTTAGGATTTGATAAAACATTAGCTGAAATGGATTCGGAAGAGAGAGAAAATAGAAGAAAGGTTGATGGTTCAGTACAAGCAATGCAAGAATTTGCAAAATGGTATCAAAATCAGTAATCATCTCTATAATATATGATATAAACGGAAGGAATAAAAATAATTGAGATGGAAAATGAAATATCTAAATATCAATGGACGGAAATTTTTAAAGAAAAATATAATTTAGATGCAAAGAAAATAGAAAAGAATCAACAGTCAACAGATCATAATGTATATGAAATTTATTGTGATACTAAAAAATATATTGCTAAAATATATCATAATATAAATCATACAAAATCTATGACAAATTTGCACAATAAACTAGCTGAATCTAAAATAAATGTTCCAAAAATTATTCCTAGCATCACAAAGGAAAATTATGTCGAAACTCCAGAAAAAAGTTATTTAGTCATTTATTCTTTTTTAGAAGGAAAACCTATAAGTAGAAGTAAAGAAACTGGAAAATTTGATAGAAATACAATTGCTCTAATTGCAAATGAATTAAGAAAAATACATAAATTTACAGGTGACTATAACGAATTTTATTTGCCTGAAATATCTTTTGCAGAAAATGGCAATAGTAAATCTTTAGTGCATTTTGACTTAACTAAAAATAATATATTCATAGATGCTAATCATTCAATTGGTATTATAGACTTTGATGATGCCAAATATGGTGAATCGGTATGTGATATAGCTATCCTAATAGCAAATTTATTCTTTTCTAAAACATATGGTGTTGATTTAGAGGGGATTAATAAGCTAATAAATGAATATTATTTGGAAAATATAGAATTAAAAAATAAAGAGATTCCTTTTATAAAAGAATATGCTTTAAAATGGATAGAATATACTTTAAGAGAAAGTAAATTAGATTCTTCCATTGTAGAAAGTTTTAAAATAAAATATAGATTAATAGAAGAGAATTTGTAACAAAGGAGAAGAATATTATGGATTTAAAAATTAAAACTGAAGAAGCAGAATTTCACGGAAGAACTTGTGGAATAATTAAATAAGTTTAAATCGATTACATCTGTTATTCTGATTTTATAATAGTAATAGAAATATAGGGGATAATTATGAATATAGAAACAAGATTAACCTTAAATAATATAAAAAGAAATAGGAAACGAACACTATTTACAATAATATCAATAGCATTATGCACTGTACTGATATTTA
>CABUKD010000039.1 GCA_902492105.1 uncultured Clostridium sp. | reverse complement strand
AAAATAAAGAAAAAAATAAAGAAAAAAATAAAGAAAAAATAAAGAAAATACAAAAAAATAAAAATAGGGGAAAACAAATTGGGGGCAAGATAAATAAGGAGGAAAAAACATGAAAGTTATTTATCAAGCCCAAAAATTTTATCCAGAAAAATTAACACATATCTATGCACCACCTGCAAAATTATATGTGTTAGGAAATGAAAATATTTTCAATGAACCATCCATTGCAATTATAGGCTGCAGAAAGGCAAGTTCTTATGGAAAAAAAGTAGCCTATGAATTTGCCTACCAATTAGCTAAAAAAGGCATCATAATTATTAGTGGGTTAGCAAGAGGAATTGACTCCTATGCTCATTTAGGAGCAGTAAAAGCAAGGGGTAAAACAATAGCTGTTTTAGGAAGCGGATTCAACCATATTTACCCTGCAGAACATAAAGGATTATGTACAGAAATACTAAAAAACGGTGGTAGTATTATAACAGAATATCCACCAGAAACAAAGCCAATACCAACCAATTTTCCTTCCAGAAATAGAATTATTAGTGGTTTATCTAATGGAGTACTAGTAGTGGAAGCAAAAGAAAAAAGTGGAACATTAATTACGGTTGATTATGCACTAGATCAAGGAAAAGAGGTATTTATTATTCCACGGAAATATTGATAGTAATAATTCCTATGGTACCAATGAATTAATTAAGCAAGGTGCAAAATTAGTTACTAATATAGAGGATATTTTAGAAGAAATTTGCTAATTTTATCCAAAAATTTTACCTTGCAAAATGGAAAAATTGTGATATAATTAAAAATATTAAAAAGCAAGAACGGTAGGAAAAAAATGCCAAAATTTTTTATTAAGAAAAATCAAATACAAGAAAACAAAATTACCATTTTAGGGGAAGATGTAAAACACATTACACAGGTATTAAGGGTAAAACCACAAGAAGAATTAACTGTGTGTAATGAAGAAGATGGTTTGAATTATTTAGTTAAAATAGAAACCATAACACCAGACTCTATTTTATGCCAAATTATAGACTGCATGAAACCTTTTGTGGAACCACCTATAGATGTAACTATTTTCCAAGGCTTACCAAAAGCAGATAAAATGGAATATATTATTCAAAAAAATGTAGAATTAGGAGTAAAAGAAATTATTCCAGTTACTATGGAAAGGTGCATAGTAAAATTAGAAGAAAAGAATAAAAATAAAAAAATAGAACGTTGGCAAAAAATGGCAGAATCAGCTGCAAAACAAAGTGGCAGGGACTATATTCCAAAAGTACAAATGCCAATTACTATGCAAAAATTAAGCGAAAAAGTAAAACAATTTGACCTTATGTTATTAGCCTATGAAAATGAAAAAGAAAATACTTTGAAGCAAGAACTTAAAAATTTAAAACTTTCACATCGGACTAAAAATAGGAGTTATTATAGGCCCAGAGGGTGGAATTACGCAAAAAGAAGTAGACATGATAGTAGAGAAAGGGGCAAAACAAATAACATTAGGAAAACGTATTTTAAGAACAGAAACTGCTTCTATTATGGTAATGAGTAATATTATTTACGAATATGAAATGTAGGGAGGAAGAAAAATGCCTAAAAAAGAAAACAAAAGGCAGGAAGAAATTAAAGAGATTATAGAAAAAGAAAAAGTGGAACAACAAAAATTAGAAGAAGAAAAAAAAGCCAAACAAGATAAAACAAAAGTAGAACAAGAAGAAATAGTAGAACAAAAGCAAAAAAGGACAAAGGGCAAAGCAAAGCATAAAAGCCAAGATAAAGAACAAAATAAAGAACAAAATAAAGAACAAAATAAAGATAAAAACTTAGAAGATAATAAAAAAGAAAACAAAAGTATAAATCAAGAAAGACAAGAAAAACCAGACAATAAAGAAACTAAAGAAAAAAAAGAACATAAGGAAGAAAACAAAAAGCAAGAAAAAAATAAGAAATCTAATGAAAAATTAGTAAAAGCATCTAACAATAAAATAAGTAAAATAGAAGAAATAGAAAAAGAAATTAAATCCAATAGAAAGTTACCAGAAGAACAACAAAACCAAATTCATACTAGAGTTTTCCAAAACATTTTTCTTGCTGTAATAATCATTCTTTATCTAAATTTTATTATTTTAGGTTTTTGGAATATCGAAAATTCTGTGTTTGTAGTAGACTTAAAAGTATTTAGCATGTCTATTCTTGTTATTGCAATAGGAGTAATAGAATATGCCTATAAAAAAGATAGTGGAAGGCATGCAATTCATGGAATAGAAACTTTAGTATTAGCTATTGCTACTATGGGATTTATTTATCTTAATATGATGTGGCAAGAAAAGTTCATACCAGTAGTAGTAATTGTTGCCTTAGCGTTTGCTATTTATTATGTTGCTAAAACAATTATTATTTATAAAAAAATGAAAAAGCAATTTTCTTTAGAGAATATAAAAGAAATTATTAAAAAATAAGAAAGAGGATTTATTCCATGAAAAGTATGACAGGTTTTGGCAGAGCCAAATTAGAAAAAGAAGGAAGAGAATATTTAGTAGAAATTCGTTCAGTAAACCACAAATATGCAGATATTACAGTCAAACTGCCTAGAAATCTCTTTTATTTGGAGGACAAAGTTAGAAAAGCAGTATTAAATAGAGTTGCTAGAGGTAAAATAGAAGTTTTTATTACTTACACAAATTATGGAGTCGTAGGAAAAAATGTTATTTTAAATAAAGAACTAGCTAAACTTTATATTAAAGAACTTTCAGATCTAGCAGAAGAAACTAATATTTCTAGTGGGCTTCGTGCTACAGAAATTTCCAAATTGCCTGATGTTTTAAATGTACAAATGGAAGAAGACAGTCTAGAAACCATTTGGACTGAACTTTCAGAATGCTTGGAAAATGCATTAGATAATTTTATAGATATGAGAAGCATTGAAGGTAATAAAATAAAACAAGATTTAGCAGAACGTTTACAAAAAGTTGCAAAAAATGTCGATGAAATTTCTGCTTTTTCTACTGGACTTGTAGAAGAATATGTAGTAAAATTAGAAGAAAGAATCAAAGACATTTTAAAAACAGATGTTGTTGACCAAACAAGGCTTGCCCAAGAAATTGTAATTTATTCTGATAAATGTTCCATAGAAGAAGAAATTACTAGATTAAAAAGTCATATTGCACAATTTATGTCTTTATTAAATCAAGAAATACCATGTGGTAAAAAAATAGACTTTCTAGTACAAGAAATGAATAGAGAAACTAATACCATTGGTTCTAAATCTGGAAAACTAGAAATTACCAATTTAGTAATTGACTTAAAAACACAATTAGAAGACATAAGGGAGCAAATTCAGAATATAGAGTAAAAAGATAGTTTAAAAAACAATTTCATAACTATATAATTTTAGAAAAATTAGAAAGGAATGAAAATTTATGCAACTTATTAATATTGGATTTGGAAATATTGTATCTTCTGATAGAATTATTGCAATTGTTAGTCCTGAGTCAGCACCAATCAAAAGAATGGTCCAAGAAGCAAAAGACCAAGGCAGTGCAATAGATGCTACCTGTGGAAGAAGAACAAGGGCAGTACTTATTATGGATTCAGACCATATTATTTTATCTGCTATTCAGCCAGAAACTATAGCAGGCAGAGTAGAAGATGATGGAACAAAGAAAGAAGAAACAGAAGAAGAAAATAAATCATAAAAAAGCAAGATAGCTTTTAGATATAAAAGTAAATAGAAAGATTACAAACAAGAAATAATAAAAAGCAAAAAATGAAATAGTTTCAAACAATAAAATATAAAAAATAGATGAAGGTTAGAAAGAAGGGAAAAATATGTTAGTAAAACCAACTGTATTAGAATTGTTAACAAAAGTAGACAATCGTTTTCAATTAGTAGCAGTTACTGCTAAAAGAGCAAGACAATTAGCTGCTGGAAGTGCAAAGCTTACTAAAAAGGAAGAACCATCTCCAGTATCTTTAGCAGCAGATGAAATTGCAGAAGGTAAGGTGAAAGCATGCTAGTATTATTATCTGGTGTATCTGGCGCAGGCAAAGACACAATTAAAAAAGAATTAATTAGTAGAATGGAAAATGTAGAATCACTTCCATCTTATACAGATAGACCACCAAGAGAAAATGATGTGCCAGGAGTAACCTACAATTTTGTAACTGCAGAAGAATTTGAGCAAATGATAAAGAATGGAGAACTTTATGAATATAGTGTTCATCATGAACATTATTATGGTACTTCTAAAAAACTAATGAATGAAAAAATAAAAAATGGAAAAATTATAGTAAAAGATATTGAAGTAAATGGAGTTGAAAATTTACTTAAAATATTAGGTGATGAAATTAAAATTGTTACCATTTTTTTAAAAGTGCCAAAAGAAGTACTAGCAAAGCGCTTAGAAAAAAGAATTGATAAACCAAGTATTAAAGATATTCAGCTAAGATTAAACCGTTTGGAATATGAAGAATCTAAAATAGGAATGTACGATTATGTAATTAAAAACAACAATTTAGAGAAAACGGTAAATATTATTATGGAAATTATCAAAAATGAATATAACTTAACAGAAGCAGAGTTTTAGACTCTGTTTTTTTATTGGATAAATTGAGTAAAAAAAGTAGTAAAAAATACATTTTTATGTTAAAATATATCTAGATTGGAGGAGAAAATAATGAGTGATAAACAATTAATATTAAATACAGTCCAAAATATAGATGATAAAACAAGTTATGAAGAAATATTATATACACTTTACGTACAACTTGAAATTCAAAAAGGAATCAAAGATATGGAATCTGGAAACACAAAAACTAGCAACGAAGTGAAGGAGATTATTGATAAATGGTAGTTTGGACTGATAATGCAATATCACATATTACAGAATTTATAGATGAAGCAAGAGAAGATACAGAAGAAACTGTAAAGACATATGTAAGAAAGCTTATTGATTATACAGATATCTTTGAAACCATGCCTGAAATAGGAAAGAAAACTAATTTTTTTATATCTAACTATGAAATTAGACAAATGATTTATAAAAAGCATAGAATTTTTTATCATATAAAAGGAAGAGATATTGTAATCTTAGCAATAATACATACTAAATTAGATGTAGGCAAAGCATTAAGAAAATTAAAAAGAGATATGAGTTAAAATCTTATGATTGCAGAAGTAATTTTAAATAGTAATGCAAAACAATTAAATAAAGTATTTGATTATGAAATACCAAATAACTTGGCTTCCAAGGTAATGATTGGAAGCAGAGTTTTTGTGCCATTTAGCAATCGAAAAGACCTAGATGAAGGCTATGTTGTGGCTATAAAAAATTCTTCACCATATAAACTAAAACAAATCGTACAAGTAGAAGATAATCTTTTTGTTGGAGAAAAGGAAATTAATCTTGCTTATTGGATGGCAAAAAGATATTTTTGCAATGTTTCAGATTGCATTAAACTAATGTTACCACCGGGAACTACTGCAAAAATCATTCAAAATCGCGTAAAAGAAAAAAATGCTTCTTTTGTATATCTTACCAAGGAAACAGAAGAATTAGAAACAGAAATTGCTAATCATACAATTAAATCGGAGAAACAAATAAGGGCATTGCAATTTTTAATGGAAAATGATGGCACTTTAGTTTCAGATTTAGAAATTTTTGCAGATGTTTCTAGGGCTGTATTAAAAAGCTTAGAAAAAAAGGGATATCTCGAATTTGTAGAAAAACAAGTGGAAAGGAATCCATTTTTACATAAAGTAGTAGAAAAAACAGCAG
Organism: uncultured Clostridium sp.; assembly: GCA_902492105.1. Lineage (GTDB taxonomy): Bacteria > Bacillota > Clostridia > TANB77 > CAG-508 > CAG-273. The sequence continues at coordinate 10,476 of CABUKD010000039.1, read as the reverse complement.
ACTTAAGCCTAAATGAAGAACAACAAAAGGCTTTTGATACTATTTGCGAAGCAATGGATGATTGCTTCTATTCTGAGTTTTTACTTTTTGGAGTAACTGGCTCACGGAAAAACAGAAGTTTATTTACAATTAATAGAAAAAGCGTTAAAAGAAGGAAAATCTAGTATTATGTTAGTACCAGAGATTTCTTTAACCCCACAAACGGTAGATAGATTTATTTCTCGTTTTGGAGAAGAAGTAGTAGCGGTTCTTCATAGTAAATTATCGGTAGGAGAAAGATATGATCAATGGAATAAAATTAAAAGAGGAAAAGCAAAAATTGTAATTGGGGCACGCTCTAGTATTTTTGCACCTGTTTTTAATTTAGGTCTTATTATTATGGATGAAGAGCATGATAGTTCCTATAAATCAGAAACCACACCAAGATACCATACAAAAGAAATTGCTAGATACTTAGCAAAAGAAGCTAATATTCCTTTTGTACTTGGTAGTGCCACTCCAGATTTAGAAAGTTATTATAAAGCTCAAAAAGGTGAAATTACACTATTAGAACTAACGAAAAGAGCCAATAAAGCAAGCTTGCCAGAAATAGAAGTAGTAGATTTAAGGCAAGAATTAGAACAAGGCAATAAATCCATGATAAGTGGAAAGATTCACCAAGCCATTGAAGAAAATTTAAAAAATAAAAAACAGACTATTTTATTTTTAAACCGCAGAGGCTTTTCTACCTTTATTATGTGCCGTGATTGTGGCTATACAGTTAAATGCAAACATTGTGATATTACCCTAACTTATCATGCCAAACAAAACCTATTAAAATGCCATTATTGTGGTTATACAGAACCTGTGGTAAAACAATGCCCACAATGCCATAGCCAGAATATTCGCTATTTTGGAGCAGGTACTCAAAAGTTAGAAGAGCAAATTCATTTGTTATTTCCACAAGCAACTACCATTCGTATGGATGTGGATACTGTTAGTAAGAAAAACTCTCATGAGGAAATTTTAAACAAATTTAAACAAGAAAATATTGATATTTTAATTGGAACACAAATGGTAGTAAAAGGTCACCATTTTCCAAATGTTACTTTAGTAGGGGTTATTGCAGCAGATAGTAGCTTAAATATAGATGATTTTAGAGCAAATGAAAGAACATTTCAAATTTTAACACAGGTAGCAGGAAGAGCAGGAAGAGAAAAAGATAAAGGAAAAGTAATAATTCAAACTTATAATCCAGACAATTTTAGTATTGAATGTAGTAAAAAACAAGATTACAAATTATTTTATCAAACAGAAATCACAATAAGAAAACAATTGAAATATCCGCCATTTTGCGATATAATAGTAATAGGCATTTCTTCTACCAATGAAAAGCAAGCTTTTGCAGTTACCAATCAAATACATGGATATTTGAAAAATAGAGTAATTCAGGAAAATTTGGGTATTATATTATACCAAGGAATGCCTGCACCAATTGATAAAATCAAAAATCAATATCGTTTTCGTATTATTATTAAATGTAAATTTGACGATAATATTATAAATTTAATGAATGATGTTATTCAAGAATATAGCAAAACAAAAGAAGGCAAAAATGGTAATACAAAACTTAGTATTGATATAAATCCAAATAATTGGGTTTAAGCACAAAGGGAAAAGCAAATCTATAAAATAATTCATAAAAATAAATTGATAGATGAAGAATAAAGCCAGATTTTTATGGATGAAAATTAAGACAAATATAGTATAAAAGTTTAGAAGGAAGGGAGAAAAAATGGCAATTAGAATTATAAGAGAAGATGGAGATGAAATCTTAAGAAAAAAAGCAAAAGAAGTAGAAGTAGTAGATGATAAAATTAGAGAAATATTAAATGATATGGTAGAAACCCTTCATCACTATAATGGGGTAGGACTAGCAGGACCTCAAATTGGAATTTTAAAAAGATTAGTAGTTATAGATTTATATGATGATAAAGGCCCTATTAAGCTTGTAAATCCAGTAATAAAAAAACAAAAGGGAGAACAAGAAGTAGAAGAAGGTTGCTTAAGTTTTCCAAATCAATTTGCAAAAATTATTAGACCAGAAGAAGTAATCATAGAAGCACTTAACGAAAATGGAAAAAAAATAAAATTAAAAGGAACAGGGTTATTAGCACAAGCAATTTCCCATGAACTAGACCATTTAGACGGAATTTTATTTGTAGACAAAATTATTCCAGGCACTTTAGAATATGTAAGTCCAGAGGAAAACCAAGAAAATGAAAAAACAGAGAAAAATAGAAAGAAAAAATAAGAAAAAGATACAAAGATTTCTAGGTAATCCTTAAATAAAAAATAAAATGATAAGGTAAAGGAGAAGAAAAAATGCTAAATATTGTATTTATGGGAACTCCAGATTTTGCACAAAAATCTTTACAGGCATTGGTAGAAGCGGGACATCATATTATGGCAGTTGTAACTAATCCAGATAAACCAAAAGGTAGAGGCATGAAATTAGTAGCTTCTCCTGTAAAGCAATATGCCTTAGAAAAAGGGATAGAGCCTATTTACCAACCACAAAAAGTAAAACGGAAATGAAGAATTTTTAAAGCAAATACAAAATTTAAAACCAGATGTTATTTGCGTAGTGGCTTATGGCAAAATTCTACCACAAGAATTATTAAATATTCCAAAACTAGGCTGTATTAACGTACATGGTTCTTTGCTTCCAAAATATAGAGGAGCAGCACCTATTCAATGGGCTGTTTTAAATGGAGATAAAACAACAGGTATTACTACTATGTACATGGATGCAGGAATGGACACAGGTGACATGATTTTAAAACAAGAAACAGCAATAGGAGAAAACGAAACTACAGGAGAGCTTTGGGAAAGGCTAAGTACTATAGGAGCAGAATTGTTAGTAAAAACCTTAAAACTTATAGAACAAGGAAAAGCACCAAGAGAAAAACAACAAGATAAAGAAATGAGCATGGCACCTATGTTACAAAAAGAAATGGCCAAAATAGATTGGGAAAACCAAACTGTAAACCAAATTCATAATTTAGTAAGAGGACTTAATCCTATTATGGGAGCTTATACTCTTTACAATCATAAAAAATTAAAATTTTGGCAAGTAAAACAATTAACCAATCAAGATTTATTAGAAGTATTTACTGACATGAGAGAATATGATTATAAATTAGCGGATATCATGCCAGGTACCATTTTATTTTCAGATGAAACACAAGGGCTTTTTGTAAAAGCAAAAGATGGTATTTTACAAGTGTTAGAATTACAAGCAGAAAATGCTAGAAAAATGAAAACAGAAGAATTTTTAAGAGGAAATAGGCTACCTGTAGGAGCTATATTTTCTGATTCTTAAAATTTGATGAAATTTCTAAAAATAGTTGTAAATTTTTAAGAGAATTGATATACTTATAATATGTAAAAATATATTTCGTAAGAAAAAAGGAGGTTTCTTTATGGAAGAAAATAAAGAATTACAAGTACAAGAAAATAAAGAATTAGAACCAGTAGAAGAAAATATGGGGGAAGTTGCATTAGAAAACAATGCTAATATAAAAATTTCAGATGATGTAATTGCTGTAATTGCAGGAGTTGCTGCATCAGAAGTACAAGGAGTAGCAGAAATGTCTGGAGGCTTTGCAGGTGGAATTTCTGAAGTACTTAGTGGAAAAAAGAACTTATCAAAAGGTATTAAAGTAGAATCTGGAGAAAAAGAAACTAAAATAGATGTTAATATTATTGTAGAATATGGTATTAGAATTCCAGATGTTGCCTTTGAAATTCAAAATAGAGTAAAAAAAGCAGTGGAAAGCATGACTGGTTTAAAAGTAGTTGAAGTAAATGTACATATTCAGGGAGTTAGTACAGAAAATATGGAAATTAATAAAACAGAAAATAATAATCAATAAAGTATTAAAATAGGCACGGGAAAAAGTTGCTGTGCCTTTTAATTTATTGGTAAAACAAAATATTGCAGATGGGAATATTTTTTGTATAATTGCTTATTTTAAAATAAAAGTAAAAAATAAAACAACAAAAAACGGAGGAATGTATTATGAAAATTTTAGATAAAATAGGACTAGCTCTTTTTTCAACTTTAATTCTTGTTCTATCCATCATTTTATGTTTAATGATTTTTGGATGGCTTGATGTAGAGTTTGTGCATGAAATTGTAACTCGTGCTATTCAAGACCAAATATGTTCTAATATTTTATTAGGGCTTAGTGTTATCTTTATATTACTTGCTATTAAATGTATCTTTTTTGACTCTAGTAGCAAACAAGAAACAGATTATAAAAATGGAATTTTATTAGAAAATTCTGATGGTAAATTATTAATTACCAAAGATACCTTAGAAAACTTGGTAAATAATGTTGTAAAAGGCTTTGATAGTGCAGAAAATGTAACTACAAGAGTAGAACTTGATAAAGAAAACAATGTGAAAGTATTTGTCAATTTAAGTGTAAAAGAAAATGCGATTATTAAAGAACTATCTACTAATTTACAAACCAAAATTAAAACTACCATTAAAAAGACATCTGATTTAGAAGTAAAAGAGGTAAACATTAAAGTAAAAGACATTGAACCTGTAAAAAATATAGTGCAAGAATAAAAAATAGAAATGGTTGAATATATCAAAAATAGTGTAATTTTGTAGCATGAAAGGAATATCAAACAAAACTCTATAAAGGAGGTTCTAACATGAACGATTTAAAAGATATCGGAAATAAATATGGGGGAGCAATTATTGGTTTTTTAGTAGGTTTAGCACTAGCTATCATCCTATTTTGTACAGATCTTTATAAAGTAATTACTGGTATTTTATTAGTGATTGCTTGTGTTTATTTTGGAAATTATATTCAAAAAAATAAAGATCATGTAAAAGAAACCACAAAGAATTTCATTGATAAATTATAAAAGGAGTAACTAACATGACAAGAACGCAAACAAGAGAACTAGCATTTGAATTATTATATAGTCTAGAAATTCAAAAAGTAGCAGAAAGTGAGCAAACAGAACAAATACAGTTATTTATAGAACAACAAGAAATAGAAGAAGAAAAAGTAAAAAAATATATTTTAGAAACCACCCAAGGAATAGAAGAGCACGAAGAAGAAATTTTAAAAAATATTTCTGATAATTTAAAAGAAAAATGGGAAATTACCAGGATTTCTAAAATTAATATTACTTTATTAAAGCTTGCCATTTACGAAATTTTATGTACCAAACTACCATATAAAGTAGTAGTAAATGAAGTAGTTGAGCTAGCCAAAAAATATGGTGATGATAATTCAGCTTCTTTTATTAATGGAATACTAGCTAATATTATTAAGAAAAACGGAATTTCAGAAGAGGAATAAAGATGACTTATAATCCAATTAGTGTAAGTGAATTAAATAGATATATTAAAGAAAAATTTGCCAATGACGAGTTTTTTACTAATGTCTTAATAGAAGGTGAAATTTCTAACTTTAAACACCATTATACAGGACATATGTACTTTACTTTAAAAGATGAAACTTCTCTTATTAAATGTATTATGTTTAAAACTTATACAGGCCATTTAGACTTTGTTCCAAAAGATGGAATGAAAGTAATGATTCTAGGAAGTGTTTCTGTATTTGAAAGAGATGGAACTTATCAGCTCTATGCAAAAGCAATGAAGCAACTAGGCAAAATAGGAGATTTAAGAGCAGCTTACGAAGAATTAAAGGCAAAATTAGAAAAAGAAGGACTATTTGATTCTTCCCATAAAAAGCCAATTCCTATGATGCCACAAACAATTGGAGTATTAACTTCTAACACAGGTGCAGTAATACGTGATATTATTAATGTATCAACCAGAAGAAATCCAAAAGTACATATTAGGCTTTATCCTGTTCCTGTGCAAGGAGAAGGAGCAGGGACAAAAATAGCAGAAGGAATTAAGTTTATGAATGAACATCATTTAGCAGATGTTTTAATTGTAGCAAGAGGAGGAGGTTCCCTAGAAGACTTATGGCCATTTAATGAAGAAATAGTGGCAAGGGCTATTTATGCTTCAGAAATTCCTGTTATTTCTGCAGTAGGACATGAAACCGATTTTACCATTGCAGATTTTGTAGCAGATTTAAGAGCACCAACACCTTCTGCAGCAGCAGAACTGGCAGTAAGTAATATAGATGAACTAGAAAAAAAGCTTTACCAATATCAAAATAGATTTGCCCAAGCATTAGTAAAAAAAGTAGAGTTGATGAAATTGCGTTATGAAAAATGCATGAAAAGTAGAGTATTTACACAGCCACTTCAAAAGATTCAAGAACAATATATGCTAATAGATAATAGAATAAAAACTATGGAATATAGTATTATGCAAAAACTACAGCAAGAAAAGGCAAATACTCAAAATTTAATTTTAAAACTAGATGCTTTAAGTCCTTTAAAAACACTAGCAAGAGGTTACAGTATTGTATTAAAACAAGGCAAAGCAATAAAAAGCGTAAAAGAACTAAAAAAAGAAGACGAAATTGAAATTCGTATGCAAGATGGTAAAACAAAAGCAAAAATAGTATAAGGAGGGGAAAAAATGACAAAAGCAGTAAGAAATACCATTATTATCATTGCAATTGTTGTAATTTTATTTGCAATTATTTTTGCAGTATATCAATATTTTCAAGATGAGCCAATGAATGCAAACACTTTAGGAGCTGCTAATGTATTAGAAGATGCCAATACTGGATTGGAAAACATGTTTAATGAAATTTTTAATGAAGAAACTGGTGATGGAAATACAGAAAATGTAACAAATACAGAACAAGCAGGAAGTACAACCAATTCCTCCAATAATGAAGCACAAAACAGTAATCAAGAAAATGAAACTGATTTAACAGAAGATGACAACCGTGCTACTCCTAGAGAAACCAAGGCAATTGAACTTGCAAAAGAACAGTGGACAAAAGATTGGGGAAGCACCAATGGCGTTTCTTTTAATGTAAGTATTCAAAGTGATGGAAAATATGGTGTAACCGTTTATGATACTAGTTCTACCAAATCTATTCAATTCTATATTGTAGATGTGGACACTGGTATTGTAAATGAAAGATAGAAGGAGAAGAAAATGGCAGAAAAAGAACAAAATTTAAATTTTGAAGAAGCAATGAAACAATTAGAAAATATTGCAGGTGAGTTAGAAAAAGGAGATTTAGATTTAGACACTTCTGTTTCTAAATTTGAAGAAGGTATGAAATTATCTAAGCAATGCAATGAATTTTTAGAAAATGCAGAAAAAAGAATTACCATTTTATTAAAAGACGGAGATAATATAAAAGAAGAAAATTTTATACAGGAAGAGGAATAAAGAAACATGTTAAAGGGGATTTATCAATTTATATGTGAGTATCAATATATTATCGTACCATTTATGGTATGGTTTGGAATACAGTTATTTAAACTAATTTATGATTTAGTAGTAACCAAAAAATTTAATTTTAAAAGAATATTGCAAGCAGGTGGAATGCCAAGCTCTCATTCAGCAGTAGTAGTTTCTTTAACTACTATGATTGCCAAAGATGAAGGAATTACTTCACCTTTGTTTGGCATAGCTTTAATTTTTTCTTTTATCGTAATGTATGATGCAGCTGGAGTTAGAAGGGCAGCCGGCAAACAAGCAAAATTATTAAATAAAATTGTAGAAACACCAGGGCTAACAGGAGTAGAAGTTTCAGAAAGATTAGTAGAAGTATTAGGTCATACACCAGTGCAAGTATTTGTAGGAGCTTTTATTGGATTTTTAGTAGGAATAATTTTTTAATAATAAAAGGGGGAATTTTAAATGGAAGATATTGAAATTGCAAGAAACACAAAACTAGAGAAAATTGCAAATATAGCAAAAAGTATAGAAATAGAGGAAGAAGAATTAGAACTATATGGAAAATATAAAGCTAAAATTTCCCCAGAAAGTTATACTAAAAGAAAAAATAAAAAAGATGGCAAACTAATTTTAGTAACTGCTATTAATCCTACACCTTTAGGAGAAGGAAAAACTACTATGGCAATTGGTCTAGCAGATGGACTAAGAAAACTACAAAAAAATGCAATACTTGCTTTAAGAGAACCATCTTTAGGACCTGTTTTTGGAATTAAAGGCGGAGCAACAGGTGGAGGATATAGTCAAATTGCACCAATGGAAGATATTAACTTACACTTTACAGGAGATATTCATGCAATTACTTCTGCTAATAATTTGTTATCTGCCATGATTGACAACCATATTTATTTTGGAAATGAATTAGGTTTTGATAGAGTTGTATGGAAAAGATGTGTGGATTTAAATGATAGACAACTAAGAGCAGTAAATACGGGTTTATCTAACGAAAAAAATATAGTGCCAAGAATGGATGGTTTTGATATTTCGGTTGCTTCTGAAATAATGGCTATTTTTTGCTTGGCAACAGACATTCATGACCTAAAAAGAAGAATTGGTAATATTATTGTTGGTTATACTAAAGAAAACAAACCAATTACTGCAAAAGACTTAAAAGCAGATGGAGCTATGACAGTATTATTAAAAGACGCCATTAATCCAAATTTAGTACAAACGTTAGAAAAAACACCAGCTATTGTACATGGTGGGCCATTTGCTAATATTGCACATGGCTGTAATAGCGTAATTGCTACTAAACTTGCTTTGAAATTAGGAGATTATGTAATTACCGAAGCGGGATTTGGGGCAGATTTAGGAGCAGAAAAATTCTTAGACATTAAATGTAGAGTGGCTGACTTAAAACCAGGTGCTGTAGTTTGTGTAGCAACTATAAAAGCATTAAAATATCATGGGGGAATGCCAAAAGAAGAGATTAAACAAGAAAGTATAGAATATTTAGCAAATGGATTTGCAAATTTAGAAAAACATATTGATAATTTAAAAAATGTTTATGGACTAAATGTAATAGTAGCAATTAATAAATATACTCATGACACACAAAAAGAAATTGACTTTTTACAAAAAAAATTACAAGAAAAAGAAATTGGCTTAAGTTTAGTAGAATCTTGGGAAAAAGGTGGAGAAGGAGCAGTAGACTTAGCAAAACAAATTGTAGAATTAGTAGAAAAACCATCAAATTTTGCATTTGCCTATGAACTAGATAAAACCATAGAAGAAAAAATTGAACAAATAGCAACCAAAGTTTATGGAGCAGAAGGAGTAGAATTTAGCGAAGATGCTCTTCAAAAAATAAAAGAAATTACAAACTTAGGTTATGGAAAATTACCAGTATGTATTGCCAAAACACAATACTCATTATCAGATGATCCTAAAAATTTAGAATGTAAAGAACCTTTTAAAATTCATGTACAAGATGTTATTCTAAGAGCAGGAGCAGAATTTATAGTAGCAATTACTGGTAAAATTATGACAATGCCAGGGCTTCCAAAAATACCAGCAGCAGAAAATATTGATTTAGATGAAAATAATGAAATTGTAGGTATTTTTTAATAAAAGTAAAGTAAAATAAAAATATAATTAAAATAAAGGGAACGGAAGAGAACTAGAAATAATAGATTTCTTAAATGAATAAAAGCACCAATTTTGGTTAAAATAATCATAAAATTATTTTAATGGAAAGTGGTGCATTTTTTATGTTAAAAAATATGATTCATAGAAAAAAGAAAACAGCTGTGGCAATGATTGCAATTACATTAGTATTTACCATATTTTTATCTTACCAAGTATTTTTTAGAAACAATGAAACAGAAGCATTATCAAAATATGGTTCTAGAGGAGAAGAGGTAAGGCAAATCCAAACAAAATTAAAAAGATGGGGATATTATAATGGAAATGTAGATGGTATTTATGGAAGTCAAACACAAAAAGCGGTAAGGTGGTTTCAGTCTAAAAATGGCTTAGCCGTAGATGGAATAGCTGGAAAAAACACATTAGCTGCTATGGGAATTTTTAATTCTTCGAATTCTTCTTCCAGTTCTTCTACCAATTCCAATGATTTAAATTTGTTAGCAAGGCTAGTATATGGAGAAGCAAGAGGAGAACCTTATACAGGACAAGTGGCAGTAGCAGCCGTGGTTTTAAACCGTGTAAAAAATAGTTCTTTTCCTAATAGTATTGCAGGAGTAATTTATCAAAACGGAGCATTTGATGTTGTTGCTGATGGACAAATAAATTTAAAACCAAATTCTACAGCAATCAAAGCAGCACAAGATGCCTTAAATGGATGGGATCCAACTTATGGAGCAATTTATTATTTTAATCCAAAAACAGCAACCAACAAATGGATTTGGTCAAGACCTATGACAGTTACTATTGGAAATCATAGATTTTGTAAGTAGAATAGATAAAAGATACTATATTCAAATAAAAAGGTTTTTAATAAAATTTGAAAAATTCAATAAAAAAAGAACTGCTAAAAAAGCAGTTCTTTTCAGACTGTTGACAAAGTTCAAAAAATTTTGTTAATAGTCTTTTCTTTTGGCATA
>CABUKD010000038.1 GCA_902492105.1 uncultured Clostridium sp. | reverse complement strand
TAGGACTAATTTCTATTTATATATTTGAGACTTGCTTTTACTTTTTCACTTCTCGTGCTACGAAGTAATCTTAAAAAAATTAATTTTTAATTGACTCTTTATAAAGATTATGATATTTTCTTAATAGTAATTATTTGTAAGAAAGGATTAAAATATGAAAAAATACCGTTGTACAATATGTGGCTATATCTATGATGAAGCAGTAGAAAAAGTGAAATTTGAAGACTTACCACAAGATTGGAAATGCCCATTATGTGGTGCACCAAAAGCTTTATTTCAGGAAGTTGTTGAAAAACAAGAAATCGAAAAAGATGAAGTAGTAGCTGAAGAGAATCAAGAAGAAAGTGAAGATTTAAGAGAATTAACGAGTGATGAGATCTCATTAATTTGTTCTAATTTAGCTAGAGGATGCGAAAAACAATATCTAGAAGAAGAAAAACTTTTTCGTGAATTAGCCCAATATTATGAACAAAAAGGACAAAGTAAAAAAGGTACTTTAGGAGATATAACAAATCAAGTAACACAAGACCTTGAAGAATTAAAAATTGCAATGGATATTGCGGATAAATACCAAGATAGAGGAGCAAAAAGAATTATTACTTGGGCAACAAAAACATCTACCATTATGAAAGCAATTCTTGATAATTATCAAAGAAAAGGAATAGATTATTTGAAAAATACAAAAATTTGGGTATGCGATATATGTGGATTTGTTTACGTTGGAGATGTTCCACCAGAAATTTGTCCAATCTGTAAAGTTCCAAGTTTGAAAATATTGGAGGTGAAATAACATGGAAAATATGCATGCATATAGAAATATTAAACTATGTACAAAAGATTGTTTATGTTTATTTGTTTGCCCAGTAGGAGCAACAGATACAGAGAATGGGCAAATAGATTTTGAAAAATGTATTGGTTGTGGAGCATGTAGTAAAGCTTGTCCTTCACATGCTATTACAATGCTACCAAATAAAATGCCACCACAACAAAAGAAAGAAAAAGCAGTAGTAAATCAGTTATTTCAAATTGCAGATAATAAAATAGAAGAAATAAAAACACTACTATATTTATTGGAAAATGCAAAGTTAGATGACGAAAAACGTTTTCTAAAGGCATTAATCCATTCTAATAAAGTAATGGTAGAAGACATTATGAGAGAAGCAGGATATATGTTGCCACAAAGTAGCAATACAAATCAATTATTAAATTATTTACTTCACCAAAAAAATGATTTAGATAAAGAAATTATCAACAAGTTAATTAGTAAACTAGAAGTAAATGACTAATAAATTAAAATAATACCCCGGTTTAGCCGGGGTATTATTGGTACTTTAAAAACAACTGTTGGTGGAGGAACCATCAATATAAATGTATTTACGATGAGAAGATTCGCGACTCCAAACTTCTCTGCCGTTATGCAGAATGCGTACAACATGATTATCTTTCATAAAATCGTCAATCTGCTTCTGGACATCTTCCTCCAAAATCCAATCTTCTCCAAGTTCCAAAGTGGCAGGTCGCTGGGTTTCCTCAATATCTGCCACAAACGCTAGAGTAGAAGGTTTCCACTTTTCGCTAACTTTGACGACGAAGGTATATGTACCTTCTTTCCTAAGTGCGTTAATAAGGGAACTGTCTAGTATCCGTGCGTTCATAAGTACCTTCCTTTCTTAACAAAATTATGTTATAGAAGCTAAAAAAGCTTACATAATTATTTTAACATAATTACATAAAAAAATCAAGAAGTTTTTTCACTGACACCAGGATAAAGACATAAAAAAATTTCCAAACGTTGAACAAGTGAATAAATCAATTATATGATTTCTTGTATTTTTACCTAAAATATGGTATAAATAATATGTTATATATAGGGGGCAAAATATGTTTAAATTACATTCAGATTACAAGCCAACAGGTGACCAACCTAAGGCAATAGAATATTTATCAAACGGAATAAAAGAAGGTAAGAAATTCCAGACCTTACTTGGTGTTACAGGTTCTGGAAAGACTTTTACGATGGCAAATATTATACAACAAGTTCAAAAACCAACTCTTGTTTTGGCACATAATAAAACACTTGCTGGACAACTGTATTCAGAATTTAAAGAATTTTTCCCGGAGAATAATGTCGAGTATTTCGTGTCTTATTATGATTATTATCAACCAGAGGCATATATTCCACAATCAGATACCTATATAGAGAAAGACTCTTCTGTCAATGATGAAATAGATAAATTACGTCATTCTGCAACAGCTGCATTATTTGAAACAAGAGATGTTATTATTGTAGCTTCTGTTTCTTGTATTTATGGTTTAGGTGACCCTATTGATTATGAAAATTTAACAGTATCTTTAAGACCTAGCATGCAAATAGAACGAAATGAAGTTTTAAAAAAGCTAATCAATATGCAATATACTAGAAGTGAACTAGAATTTAAAAGAGGAACTTTTAGAGCAAAAGGTGATATTGTAGAAATCTATCCATCAGATGAAAGTGAAACTGCAATTCGAGTGGAATTTTGGGGAGATGAGGTAGAAAAAATATCTGAAATTAATCCTTTAACCGGAAAAGTAATTAGTACAAGACAACATGTTATGATATTTCCAAATTCTCACTATGCTACTACGAAAGAAAAAATGGAAAAAGCAATTGTTACCATTGAGCAAGAATTGCAAGAAAGAATAAAGTATTTTAAAGACAATAATAAATTAATTGAAGCACAAAGAATAGAAGAAAGAACCAATTTTGATATTGAAATGATGAGGGAAACTGGTTTTTGCCAAGGAATTGAAAACTATTCAAGACATATTAGTGGTCGTGCTCCTGGAAGTGCACCATACACGTTATTTGATTATTTTCCAAAGGATTTTCTTCTATTAATTGATGAATCACATGCTACTATTCCACAAGTACGTGCTATGTATAATGGAGATAGGGCAAGGAAAGAATCTTTAGTAAAATATGGTTTTAGGCTTCCATCTGCCTTTGATAATAGACCATTAAAATTTGAAGAATTTGAACAAAGATTAAATCAAGTTATTTTTGTTAGTGCAACTCCTGCAGAGTATGAAAAAGAACATTCTAAAGGAAATGTAGTAGAACAAATTATTCGTCCAACAGGACTACTAGATCCAAAAATTGAAGTAAAACCTGTAGAAAATCAAATAGATGACTTAATAGAACAAATTAGGCAAAGAGTAGAAAAGAAAGAAAGAATATTAGTAACTACTTTAACCAAGAAAATGGCAGAGGATTTAACTACTTACTTAGCAGGAATTGATATCAAAGTAAGATATATGCACTCTGATATTAAAGCTTTAGAAAGAATGGAAATTATACGTGCTTTACGATTGGGAGAATTTGATGTCTTAGTAGGAATTAACCTTTTAAGAGAGGGGTTAGATATACCAGAGGTGTCTCTAGTTGCTATTTTAGATGCTGATAAAGAAGGATTTTTACGTTCAGAACGTTCTTTAATCCAAACCATTGGACGTGCAGCAAGAAATACAGAAGGCAAAGTAATTATGTATGCAGATGAATTAACAGAAAGTATGGAAAAGGCAATTAGTGAAACCAATAGAAGAAGAAAAATTCAAAATGAATATAACAAAGAACATGGTATTACTCCTCAAACTATTAAAAAATCAATTCGAGATAGCATTAAAGCAAGCTTTGTGGAAGATATTCAAGAAGAATATAAATTGGATAAAGATACTGATGTAAAAGATATGATTGCTAAATTAACAGATGAAATGCTAAAGTATGCAAGTACTATGGAATTTGAAAAAGCTGCAGAAATACGTGATAAAATAAAAGAATTGGAAAATTTGGCAGAAAGTTAAAATCTATATTTTTAAATGTAAATATAAAATAATAACATAAATAAGAGCTCCTTGAAAAACAAGGAGCTCTTAAGTGTATACTATTAATCCATCTCATAGGGATGGTTCAGGGGTTCCGGAGGTGTTTGAGATACCTCCTTCAGTTTCGGATTGGCCTTTACAGCAATGTTGTACAGTTTTTCCGACATCGTACCAGGCAGAGGAAGAGAAAAATCGATATCATACCGATTTTCGCCTTTTCTTTCTGTGGGTCTGGGGTTGGTAACGACAATTCCCTGTTTTTGCAAATGACTTACCTGGGAATTCCACAGTTTCAAAGTGAAACCATTGACTCTTCCGGACTCTGCGAGGATAACGAGCCGTTCTTCAATTGTTAACTGTACCATAATGCTCCTCCTTTGAAGTATACAAAATTTGATGTTCGCCACGTTACAACGTAGCTATAATAAAACATCGTACTAAAGATTATACCACTTTTTTTTCCTAATGTAAATAGTTTTTGTGTTACAATTAAGCTGTTAAATGCTAATTTTTCGTCTTTTTTTGACATTTGTTTTTGTTTTATTCAAAAGCAAATGTCATTTTTGAAATCTTAACAAAAAATAAATTCTTTATTAAGATTTTACTTTATTATGCAAAAAAACTATAAAATATGGTAATATAAATATCAAATTACTTAATAAATTTTCAAATATGATAAAATTTTATATAAAAATAAAAAATGTCTGTCATAAATTTAAAAAAATTAAGAAATGTAGGGGATATTCATGAATTTTAAACATAAAAAATTAATAATTGCTTTAGAAATTATTTTTCTAGTTGTATTTTTTTGGTGGTTTGGAACCTTTAGAATAAAAATAAATTCTATTACAATTGCTAGTGATAAAATAAAAGATAAGATTACAATTGTTCATATTACTGATTTGCATGGTTCTTCTTTTGGAAAAAATAATGAAAAATTAATAAAAAAGATAGATGAACAAAAACCAAATATTATTGTGGCAACAGGGGATATGTATTCTGCAGGGGATGAAAAAGGAAAGCAAGTAGCTTTTCAATTATTAACAGAACTTGCTAAAAGTTATCCTACTTATTTTGTAAATGGGGAACACGATAGTAATGAAAGCTTTATGGAAAATTTGAAAGCACATAATGTAAAAGTTTTAGACTATCAAGATGAAATAATTACAATAGGGAATACTAATTTACATTTCTATGGAATTAACAATGTATATTATTCTCCTAATTTTAATCTTAATAATGAATTTACATTAGACCAAGAAAATTATTCTATCTTATTAGCACATATTGCTAATTTACCTGCTTTTGAAAAGTTTGGAATTGATTTAGCATTATGTGGTGATACACATGGCGGACAAGTAAGACTTCCTTTTTTAGGAGCCATTTACACGCAGGATAGTTGGTTTCCAGATTTACAGGGGAAACCTATGAAAGGCCTTTATAGTCAAAATAATACCAACCTTTTTATTTCTAGTGGTCTTGGAAATTATCCAATTCCTATTAGAATTTTTAACAGACCGGAAATTGCAGTAATTCAACTAATTCCTAGTGTTTCTGAATAATTTTAACTTACTATTGTAATTTTTATAAAAAATGGTATAATAACTAATATTAAATTTTTCAAAGAGGAAGAACAAATGGAATATAGTATAGCAACTTATTTTATTTATTTTATTATTATTGCTATTTGCGGTTGGTTAATGGAAGTTACTTTACAATTAGTTCAAAAGCATAAGTTTGCCGATAGAGGATTTTTAATTGGTCCATATTGTCCCATTTATGGATGTGGTGCATTATTAATTACTATTTTTCTAACCAAATTAGAAGAATATCCACTTGCCTTGTTTAGTGTAACTATTTTAGTTTGTGGCGTTTTAGAATATTTTACAAGTTATATTATGGAAAAAATTTTTCATGCTAGATGGTGGGATTACAGCGAAAATAGGTTTAATATTAATGGCAGAGTATGTTTAGAAACAATTATTCCTTTTGGAATTTTAGGTCTTACACTAATTTATATTGTAAATCCTTTTATTTTTGACAATTTAGTAAAAGTTCCAGAAAGCACTTTAAATATAATAGCTATTATTATTGCAGTTATTTTTGCTATAGATAATTTGGTTTCTTTTAAAGTAATTTCTAATGTAAGGTCAGCAACTAAAAAGTTTGACGAAGAAAATCCAAAAGATAATACAGAAGAAATTTCTCAAAAGGTAAAAGAGTTTTTGAAAAATAAATCTATCTTGAATAGAAGATTGGTAAATGCCTTTCCAAAATTAACTGCTACTTTAAAAGAACATAGCGAAAAAATAAAACAAAAAACAGCCGAAATGAAAGAAGAACTAACCAATAAAGCGAATGAAATGAAAGAAGATTTTACAGAAAGAGCAAATGTAGTAAAAGAAGAATTTAATCAAAGAACAGACAAAATGAAAAAAGAAATAGAATATACTTCTAAAACAGTTAGAGTTGGATGGAAAAAAATGGCTAGAAGAAAAAGAAAAAAGAAAGATTAATTACTGCATATTTACAATGTATAAAATATCATAATTGTTAGGAGGAGTTAAAATTGGGACTTATTCATAATAAAGAAAATGAAAATGTGCAACTTGCCAAAGAGATGCTATCTCTAGGATTAGACTTAGACCAAATTTGCCAAGTAACCAATCTTAAAAAAGAAGAATTACAAAAGTTATTAGATGAAACCAAGAATTAGTGCAAAATAGAACACTTATAATGCTTTAATAGCATTTCTAGCAAGTTCATCACATCTATTATTAAATTCATTATCACTATGTCCTTTTACTTTATGAAAAATTACTTCATGAGCTTTGGTAAGAGAAATAAGTTCTTGCCAAAGTTCTTTATTTTTTACTTCTTCTTTATTAGAATTCTTCCAATTTCTTTTTATCCAACCAGAAATCCAATCTTGTAAGAAAGCATTTACTACATAGGCACTATCACTATATAACTGCACTTTGCAAGGACGTTTCAATAACTTTAAAGCTTCTATTACAGCAGTTAGTTCCATTACATTGTTTGTAGTATCTTTTTTTCCACCAGAAATTTCTTTTTTATGATCTCCTAACATTAAAATAGCTCCCCAACCACCAGGTCCTGGATTACCACTACAAGCACCATCTGTATAAATAATAACTTCTTCCATGAAATAATTCTCCTTTACACATTGTAAATTTTCTTACTTTATGATATTATATCAATAAAGTAAGATAAGTCAAGGTTATTATTTTTATGCAAAATTAAAAGGGGGAAATAGCTTATGAGCAGAGTCTTGGGAATTATAGCAGAATATAATCCATTTCATAATCGGACATTTATATCATATCCAAGAATCCATTAGACAAACAGGTGCAGAATATGTAGTTTGTGTAATTTCTGGGAACTTTGTTCAAAGAGGCAATACCTCTATTATAGATAAATGGACAAAAACAAAAATGGCTCTTAGTAATGGAGTCGATTTGGTAATAGAACTTCCTACTATTTATAGTACTTCTAGTGCCGAAAATTTTGCGGAAGGTGCCATAAAAATATTAGATTCTTTAAAAATTGTGGACAGTATTTCTTTTGGAATGGAAGCAAAGGATTTGGCAACTTTAAATAATATAGCTAATGTAATTTATCAAGAGCCAAAAGAATATATTACAATGCTGAATCATGAATTAAGCAAAGGACTATCTTTTCCTAAAGCACGAGAAAATGCATTAATGGTATATTTAAATGATATTAAAAGGTATGCCAATATCTTAACAGGAGCTAATAATATTTTAGCTATAGAATATTTAAAAACATTAAAAAAATTAAAAAGTCCATTAACTCCTATTGGTATTAAAAGACAAAAAGTATTTTACCATGATGAATTTATTGTAGATGATTTTGCCAGTGCTACCGCTATTCGTAAAATGATTGCTATGAGGCAGTTTGATGATATTAGCAAAGTTATTCCTCGTTCTTCTTATATTTTACTTGCACAAGAATTACGAAAAGGACATTATGTTCTAGATTTATCAAAATTTCAAAAAGAAATTTTATATATTCTACGTAAAATGAGTGTAGAAGAAATTAAAAATCTACCAGATGTTTCAGAAGGATTAGAAAATGTGATAAAAAATGCAGCTAATTCTTGTAATAATATTATAGACTTAGTGAATATGATTAAATCAAAAAGATATACTCAAACTAGAATTCAAAGAATTTTGGTATATGCGTTATTGGGAATAGATAAAAAAATGATGGAAAATTCAAGAAAAATAGTGCCATATGCTAGAATTCTTGGCTACAGTGATAGGGGAAAATATCTAATTTCAGAAATAATGTCACAAAATCCTAAATTAAATCTAGTAACCTCTGTAAAAGATTTTCTAAATACGAGTAAAAATAAAGTGTTAAAAGAAATGTTACAAACAGATATCTATAGTACAAATATATATACTTTAGGTTATGAAAAAGATTCGTGGTCAAATTTGGATTACACTAATAAAATTGTGACTTTGCAGGATTTAAAGGAGAAAAAATAAATGATCATTGGAATTACAGGAAGTTCAGGTGCAGGGAAAAGCACAATAGCAGAAATTTTAGAGAAGCAATATCATGCCAAAGTGATTATGGCAGATAAAATTGCTAAAACATTATCCAAAAAAGGAAGTCAATATTTAAAAGAGATAGTAGAAAATTTTGGAGTTTCCATCTTGCAAGCAGATGGAGAATTAAACAGAAAAAAATTAGCAGATTTAATTTATCATAATACCGAAAAAAGAAATACCTTAAATGCTTGTACATTAAAATATATTGTACAAGAAATAAAAGAAGAGATTCAATTATTAAAACAACAAGATGCATCTCAATTTATTGCATTAGATGCACCTTTATTATTTGAGGCAAAATTAGATCAACTGTGTGATACCACTATTGCTGTTATTTCTCCGAATAGAGAAATACAATTAAAGCGCATTATGGAAAGGGATGGCATTAGTTTAGAACATGCAACAGCTAGATTAAATGCCCAACATCCTAATTCTTTTTATTCAGAAAAATGTCAATACACCATTATAAATGATGGAAATTTAGAAAACATAACAAAACAATTAGATAAAATATTAGACAAAATATTAGATAAGTAAAGGTTTAAAGTAAATAAAATATCTAATAAAATACAAAGGAGAATACTTGTATGGAAAATATATTATCCACACAAAATGTAAATTTATTTATTGTTTTTATTGAAGGAATATTGTCTTTTCTTTCTCCATGTGTTTTACCACTAATTCCTATTTATATTAGTTACTTAGCCGGAAATGGTAAACAAGTGGATGAAAACGGAAATATTATTTATAAAAGAAAAATTGTTTTCTTTCATACTTTATTATTTGTACTAGGCATTTCTTTTGCGTTTTTTATTTTAGGAATGTCTTTTTCAGTATTAGGAAATTTTTTTCAATCAAATAAAAGAATTTTTACTATTATTGCAGGAATTCTTATTCTATTGATGGGGCTTATTCAAATAGGATTTTTAAAAATTCCTATTTTAGAAAAAGAATATAAATTAAATAAAAAATGGAATGTAAAAAAAATGACTCCTTTACTTGCATTTTTTATGGGATTTACATTTAGTTTTGCATGGACACCATGCATTGGTCCTGCTCTTGCTTCTGTTCTTATGTTAGCTTCTAATTCTCAGAGTATTTTACAAGGAAATTTATTAGTACTTTTATACACAATTGGTTTTGCTGTTCCATTTTTATTATTAGGATTATTTACTACTCAAGTGTTAAATTTTTTTAAAAACAAGCAAAAAATTGTACAATATACAATTAAAATTTCTGCTGTTATTTTAATTATTGTTGGAATTCTAACATTATCAGGTGGAATAGAAAAGATAACCACTTTTTTTACCCAACTAGGAAATAATATGATTCAAAATTCTCAAAACAGTCAGGAAAATAATAGTATAATATCTGGAACAGAAACACAAACAGAGGATCAATCGGAATCTAATAAGAATTCTATACCAGCAATTGATTTTACCCTTACAGATCAATATGGTAAGGAACATAACTTATCAGATTACAAAGGAAAAGTAATTTTTCTAAACTTTTGGACTACTTGGTGTACCTATTGTAAACAAGAGCTTCCAGAATTAGAAGAACTGTATCAAAAATACGGAAAAAATGAGGAAGATGTTGTGTTTTTAGGTATTACTAGTCCATCTAATGAACAAAATCCATATGCACAAGATATAGAAGAAAGCCAAATAAAAGAATTTATTAGCCAAAACAACTTAACATTTCCAATGTTATTTGACATAACAGGAGAAGTATATAACAAATACTATATTTATTCTTTTCCTACCTCTTTTTTAATTAATCAAAAAGGAGAAGTAGAGTGGTATTCTCCAGGAATGTTGCCAAAAGAGCAAATAGAAAGTGAAATAATAAGATTATTAGAAAAGTAATTGTTACAATTAGTTTACATTTGTATAACATTTTTGTAACAATATTGAAATATTCTTTCATTTAACATATAATAAATTTAAATAAATGGATACAAACTTACTTAAGAAAAATATCCATGCAAAGGGGAGTAATCTATGGAAACTTTTGCAGATTATATCTTATCTGAAAAAGATTGGATAAAGAAAATGGAAATTATGCACTATTTACAGAAGAAAACAGGTATTTTCTTTGATAAGTCTGTCATTTTTAAAACTTTTCTTGCCAAATTATTTTTAGATGCTACAGACTTAAAATTAGATCAAAATTTAATTTTAACTGCCTGTTTATTATGTAATTGCAAAAAAAGTAATGATCCTCAAGATTTAAATAGAATTAAATCTTATGCAAAAGAGGGAGCAGAGTACCTAGGAGAATTAGGATTTTCTGAACGTTTCTGTAAAATATGTGAAGAAGTCAATCGATACAGCGGAAGTTCTCCAAGAGAACCTGAAAGTGATATTTTAGAGTTGGTAGATCAATTTGGACGGTATGTTATTAGATAGGCCAGAAAGAATTGCTTTTAAAGTGGACGAAGCTTTGGTATTATTAGAATATAGAAATTTAAAAGACAAAGACAATCGCTATTTAGAAGATTTCAAAAAATTTGTAAATGAAATGCAGGAGGTATTAGTATGAATAAACCTGTTTTACAAGATGCAGCAGATCAAATTAATATGCGTGTATTAGGAGATCATGATGATAAAGATAATATTACAATAGTAATGAGAATGCACCAAAAGGCAATGGAAGCCTTAGCATTACACAGAGAAAAGAAAGAACAAGTTATTTCAGAAAATACAAATAAAACTCCTATTGTTACACCAGACGAATTAAGAGAAGATATGTATCGATAAAATACGAAATGTACGAAAGAAAAAAAGATTGGGGCATTTCCAGTCTTTTTTTCGGATTAAAAAACAATAAAGTTTAAGAGATTATCTCATTTATATTACCAAAAAGTATGAATATAAAAATAGAATAAGGAAGGAGATCTGTATATTTAAGAAATTAAATATATCAGGAACAAAAAATATGGAAGAAATATTTGCAGATTTGCATGTACATATTGGTAGAAGCGAAAATCGGAAAGCCAATTAAAATTACTGCAGCAAGAAGTCTTAACTTTGCTAACATTGCAAAAGAATGCTGTGATAGAAAAGGAATTCAAATGGTAGGAATTATAGACAGTGCTTCTCCTTATGTCATAGAAGATATAGAAAACTTTCTAAAAAATGGTGACGCATATGAAATAAAAGACGGTGGCATTATTTATAAAGATAAAGTTTGTATTATTTTAGGAAGTGAAATAGAAACTTCTGAAATAAATGACGAAGGAAAAACCGGTAGTGCACATAATTTATGCTATTTTCCATCTTTAGAAGATATTAAAGGATTTTCTAAAGAGATGTCCACACACATAAAAAATATGACACTAAGTTCGCAAAGAGCAAATATCTCTGCTTATCAATTAATTGATATTGTAGAAAAATATCATGGAATTTTAATACCTGCACATGCTTTTACACCTCATAAGAGCTTTTATGGAAATTGTACTAGCCGTCTAAGTAGAATTTTTCAAGATAAATTTGATAAAATTTTTGCTATCGAATTAGGGTTAAGTGCAGATACAGAGCTTGCAGATCAAATTTCAGAATTAGAAACTCGTAGTTTTATTACTAATTCAGACGCACATTCTCTTCCTAAAATTGCGAGAGAATATAATAAATTATTATTAAATGATATTTCTTTTAAAGAATTAGTAAAAGCTCTAAAAAGGGAAGAGGGAAGAAAAATTCTTGCTAATTATGGACTAGATCCTAAACTTGGTAAATATCATAGAACATATTGTGAAACTTGCGATAGAGCAATAGAAGGAAATCCTCCTATTGGTCAATGTCCATATTGCCATGGAACTAATATTACCATGGGCGTACTAGATAGAATTGTAAAAATTCGTGATAAAGAAAAAAGTATAAGCCCAGAATATAGACCACCATATATTTATCAAATACCACTTACTTTTATACCAGGGTTAGGAAGTAAAACAATAGATAAATTATTAAGTACATTTGAAACAGAAATGAATATTTTACATAAATTATCACAAGATGATATAGAAGCAGTAGTAGGAGAAAAAGTTGCCAAGACGATTATTAATGCAAGAGAAGGAAAAGCTTCTATTCAATCAGGAGGAGGTGGCGTTTATGGGAAATTAACAGTTGGTTAAGGTTCTAAATCTCATTTTATTGCATAGATATTATGTATAAGTTACTTCTAGGAGGAATAAAATGAGAGTTTTACCTAAGAAAACTTCAAAACTTACTAGTCTTATTATCAATCATATTAAAGAAAATTTAAAAGCGTATATTATCATTTCATTTATTTTACTAATTGGAATTATTTTAGGAATTATTTTTATTAATCATATGACTGATTCCCAAAGCCAAGAAGTAAAAAACTATTTAACTAACTTTATTAACTCGTTAAAAAGTGGTTCTACAATAGATAATGGGCAATTATTAAAAAAGTCCATAGGAAATAATTTATTTCTAGTACTATTTATGTGGTTTGTAGGTTCTACTGTAATTGGTATTCCTATTGTTATTGGTATGGTAGCATTTAGGGGCTTCTGTTTAGGATATACTATTTCTGCAAGTGTTGCAGTATTTGGAACGGGAAAAGGAATATTATTTTTTGTAACATCTATGTTATTACAAAATCTAATATTTTTGCCATGTATGATGGCTTTAGCAGTAAGTGGAATAAAATTATATAAATCTATTATGAAAGATAAAAGAAAAGAAAATATTAAATTTGAAATTTTTAGACATACTATATTTTCCCTTATTATTTTAATAGCTTTATTACTCTCCTCAGTAATAGAGACTTATGTATCTACAAACTTACTTATGTTATGTATTTCCTATTTTTAATAAGTTGTAACAATTATCTAGTAAAATAAAACTATATAATAAATAAAAAATCAAATATCATTCTGTAAAGTAAAATAAATTATCAATAAATTTATTTTTTAAAAAAAATCTATTTACTTTTCCGAAATATTTTGATATAACATATATAGTTTATGTAAATTGATAGAAGTGCTATCAAGCACAAACAAAATATATTAGGGGTAGGGGAACTTAAAATGGAAAAACAAATTAAACTTTTTTTAGAATTTCTTCAAAATGAAAAAAAATTATCTGATAACACATTACAGTCATACAAAAGAGACATTCTACAATTTGAAGAATATGTAGAAAAAAACAGAATTAATTATGCAAAAATGAATCAAGAAGATATTAAAACCTATCTAACTCATTTACAAGAGCTTGGTAAAAAATCTTCCACAATTTCAAGAAATTTAGCATCTATTAGATCTTTTTATCAATTTTTAATTAGAACCAGAAAAGTAAAACACGATCCAACAGACGATGTACAATCACCAAAAGTAGAAAAAAGAGTACCAAGTGTACTTACCTCACAAGAAGTAGAATTATTGTTAGAACAACCAAAAGATGTTGATTTAAAAGGTACTAGAGATAAAGCAATGCTTGAATTTGCTTATGCTACTGGTATGAGAGTAACAGAAATTATCTCTTTAAATATTGAAGATGTTAATTTAGAACAAGGATTTGCTATTTGTAGAAATGGTTCAAAACAAAGAAATATTCCTATAGGTTCTTTATCTTTAAAAGCTTTACAAGAATATATTGAAGAAGCGAGACCTATTTTAATTAAGGACGAAAAAGAAAAAGCTTTATTTGTAAATGTAAATGGAAAAAGATTAACAAGACAAGGATTCTGGAAAATAGTAAAATATTATAAAGAACAAGCTCATATTACAAAAGATATTACACCACATGTTTTAAGACATTCTTTTGCTACTCACTTGTTACAAAATGGAGCAGATTTAAAAGCAATTCAAACCATGCTTGGACATTCAGATATTTCTTCTACTCAAGTATATATGCAATTCCAAGACCCTGGTTTAAAAGATATTTATCAAAAAGCTCATCCTAGAGCTTAGCACAAATTATTTGTATTCTTCAGCTACATAAGAAGCTGTCTTAAAATTAAATTAAAATCATTTTAAAAAAGTATTAGAAATGTCTTTTGAGATTTTTAAGCCTTGCGTGGGCGACCATTGTGACAGCTGTTCGAGGCATTTATGCCGAGTTACAGATGTCCAAAAGGGGAAAGGTTTTAAAAATCGATAAAGACATTTCTAATACTTTAATTGTTGTTCTCAAACTTAAGACTTCAATATGTCAAAGAGCATTTCTTAAAATCTTCTAAAACCTCTTGACAGTTTACAGTAATCAGGATAAAATAATAGAGTAAGTAAAATATATTCTAATACAATTTAAAATTAGTGATATATATTAAGTACATTGAAAATTAAATAAGAAAGAGGTGTTTTAGATTATGGATATCGTAATCAATATCGCCGTTTTTCTAATTTCAGCAGTCATTTTTACTCTTGTTGGTATGATGATTAGAAAGAAAATTGCTGAATCCAAAATGCAAAGTGCAGAAAGTGAAGCAAAAAAAATACTAGAAATGGCAAACATAGAGGCAGAAAATAAGAAAAAAGAAGAAATTTTTAAAGCAAAAGAAGAAATTATGAGTGCCAGAAAGGATTTAGATCAGGAAATTAGAGAAAGAAGAGGCGAAGTTCAAAGTCAAGAAAGAAGATTAATTCAAAAAGAGGAAAATTTAGAAAGGAAGCAAGACATTGTAGAAAAGAAAGAAAAAGACCTAGAAAAGAAATATCTTGAGTTAGATAGTAAAAAAGCAGAACTACAAGAAATATTTAATAGGCAAATGACTGAATTGCAAAGAATTTCTGGATTATCCAAAGAAGAAGCTAAAAAAATTCTACTTTCTGAATTAGATAAACAACTAACAGCAGAAAAGGCTACTTTAGTTAGAGAAATGGAATCAAAATTGAAAGAAGAAGCAGATAAAAATGCAAAAGAAGTTATCGGTTATGCCATCCAAAAATGTGCAGCTGATCATACTTCTGAAACCACTGTTTCTATTGTAGCACTTCCAAATGATGATATGAAAGGTAGAATTATTGGTAGAGAGGGTAGAAACATTAAAGCTTTAGAAACCTTGACAGGAATTGATTTAATTATTGACGATACGCCAGAAGCTGTTGTTATTTCAGGTTTTGATGCCTTAAGAAGAGAAGTAGCCAAAATTGCTCTTGAAAAATTAATTGAAGACGGAAGAATTCATCCAACTAAAATCGAAGAAATGGTAGAAAAGGCAAAGGAAGAAGTAGAACAAACCATTAAAGAAGAAGGAGAAAGGGCAGTATTAGAAACAGGAGTTAATGGATTACATCCTGACTTAGTAAAATTACTTGGAAAATTAAAATATAGGACAAGTTATGGTCAAAATGTACTAAATCACTCTATTGAAGTTTCTAATTTAGCTAGAATTATGGCAGAAGAATTAGGATTGGATCCAAAGCTTGCAAGACGTGCAGGTTTACTTCATGATATAGGAAAAGCTTTAGACCATGACATGGAAGGAACCCATGTTGAATTAGGTGTTGAAATTTTAAGAAAATACAAAGAAAATGAAAATGTTATTAATGCAGTGCAAGCACATCATGGAGATGTAGAACCTAAAACAATTGAAGCTGTTTTACTACAAGCTGCTGATGCAATTTCAGCATCTAGACCAGGAGCTAGAAGAGAAACATTAGAAGCTTATATTAAAAGATTAGAACAATTAGAAAATATTGCAGATTCATTTGAAGGAGTTGAAAAATCTTTTGCTATTCAAGCTGGTAGAGAAATTAGAATTATCGTAAAACCTGAAAAAATTGATGATAATCAAATGACTTTATTAGCCAGAGATGTTGCCAAAAGGGTAGAAGATGAAATGGAATATCCTGGACAAATTAAAGTTAATGTAGTAAGAGAAACTCGTGTTATTGATTATGCAAAATAGTATATGCAAAAATCCCATTAGTAAAAAAACTATTGGGATTTTTTTAGTGCAAAAATTTTTTCACTCTCCTTACCAAATATACATATATTAAATTAGGAGGGATTTTTATGGCTTTTTCTGATAGAGAACTGCTAGCAAGATTAGTTCAATGCGAAGCAGGAGGTGAAGGAGATAATGGAATGAAAGCAGTTACAACAGTAGTTTTAAATAGGACCTATGCTTCAGAAGGCGAATATGCTAGAGTTTCTCAAGGTGGCAATATTAGAAATATTATATTTCAAACTGGACAATTTGATTGCACAAGGGAAACAATAAGGAATGAATACAATCCACAAAATATTTATAATATGGTCCCTACAGAGGTACATTACAATATTGCTGATTGGGCACTTGCTGGTAATAGATTAAATGAAATAGGAGAATGTTTGTGGTTTTTAAATCCTTTTGCACCTTCTTGCCCTAATACTTTCCCTTACAATGGTTCAGGAAGTCTTCATACCAGACTAGGAGATCATTGTTTTTATAGACCTACTAGTAGCTATAAAAATACTTAGAAAATAGAAAGGAGACTAAAAAAATAAATGGCTGAAAATGATGTAAATACTAGAAGCGAAAGACAAATCAATTCTAATCTTGTACAAACAAATAGTAGTTCACCAGAAATCTTAACAAACAACATTTATACACCAGCTTTTCTAAGACAACAAATTGGAAAATTAGTAAGAGTAGAATTTCTTATTGGTACTAACAATTTAGTAGATAGAATCGGAATTTTGGAGGACGTAGGAGCAAGTTATATTTTACTTAGATCATTAGAAAGTAATACTACAGAATATGCTGATATTTATTCTATCAAATTCGTAACCATTTCTAATGAGCCTATTAGAATATCTACACCATATTCTACACCAAATACTTATTTTGAAAACAATATGTATTATTAAATTTACTAACTCTGTTTCTAAATAGATTATCCTCAAATTTATAATGTGTTTCATTTTCTATTATAATAAGGCTAATAGTACTATATTTTTGCATTTTTCATAATGGAGGAACATTTGTGCAGTAGTCAGTTAGAATATTGTACTCTTTTTAAAGAAAGTGTGCTTTAATTCACAATACTATGTAACGAGCTTATGAAAAAAAGAAAATATAGTACTATTAGCCTGTTATATAAATGAAGAGCTACAATTTTCTAAAAATATATCAAATGAAAAGTCATTTTCTAAAATAAATGAATTAAAAAAGTAAATTTTCCTAAAAATACATGTATTATTAGATGAATTTTTTCGTTAGTTTAAAACCATTGAATGAGTAAGAGCAAAAAAATGTAAAA
>CABUKD010000037.1 GCA_902492105.1 uncultured Clostridium sp. | reverse complement strand
GAAGGCTCTAACTTGTTGGTCCCCACCTTAACTCGCTTGAAAAAAGTATTTAGTAGGCTATATAATAAGATAATAAAATTTTTATGTTTAATTCTTAATTTTCAAAATCTCTTTTGCTCTTTGCACATCTTCTTGTGTAGCAACTGGAACACCATCTAGTGGGTAAATAAGTCCAAGTTTTTCCCATTTAAAGCGTCCCATATCATGGTAAGGCAATATTTCAATTTTTTCTACACTTCTTAAAGAAGAAACAAATTTTTTAAGTTCTAATAAATCCTTTTCTTTATCTGTAATTCCTGGAACTAAAACTTGTCTAATCCACATAGGCTTTTGAATACTACTTAAATATTTTGCAAAAGTTAATTCCTTTTTATTAGAAACTCCTGTTAAATCTCTACAAATTTCATCATTAATACATTTAATATCTAATAAAAATAAATCAGTCATATCAATTAGTTTTTTCAAATCGTTAGTCAAGTCAAAATTACCAGAAGTATCAATTGCTGTATGGATTCCTTTTGACTTTAAAATAGGGAATAGTTCTAATAAAAATTTTAATTGTAATAAAGGTTCACCGCCACTTACTGTAACTCCACCGCCAGAAGGCATGAAGTAATTTTTGTATTTTTCAATTTTGGTAACAACTTCTTGTATAGAATATTCTGTACCACCACATAAATCCCAAGTGTCTCTATTATGACAATATTTACATTTCAAGGAACAACCTTGCATGAAAATTACGAACCTAATGCCAGGTCCGTCAACAGTTCCAAATGATTCAAATGAGTGAATTCTTGCTTTTAAGGTTGTTTCCATGATTATTTTAGCCCTTTCATTTTTTGAACTTTCAAGAGGATGAAAAAAGAATATTCAAAGTTACCCTGAAATAGGGTAACTTTGTTTTAATAAATACCAATTAGATTTTCTCATGAATAGTTCTATTAATAACGTCTAATTGTTGTTCTCTTGTTAATTTTGTAAAGTTAACAGCATATCCAGATACACGAATAGTAAGTTGTGGGTATTTTTCTGGATGATCCATTGCATCAATTAATAGGCTTCTATCAAATACGTTTACATTAATATGGTGTCCTGTTTGAATAAAGAAACCATCTAACATATGAACTAAGTTGGTTACTTTAGTATCTTCGTCTTTTCCTAAAGTTCCTGGTGTAATAGAGAATGTATAAGAAATACCATCTTCAGAATATTCATATGGAAGTTTTGCTATAGTGTTCATAACAGCTAATGCACCATTGGTGTCTCTACCATGTAATGGGTTTGCACCTGGTCCAAATGGTTCGCCATCTCTTCTTCCATCTGGAGTGTTACCAGTATTTTTACCATATACTACATTAGATGTAATGGTAAGTACAGATAATGTTGCTCTTGAATGTTTATAAGTATGATGTTTTTCTAATTTTTTCATAAAGGTTTTTACAATATCTACTGCAATATCATCTACTCTATCATCATCATTTCCGTATTTTGGGAAATCTCCTTCAACTTTATAATCAACAGCTAGTCCTGTTTCATCACGAATGACTTTTACTTTAGCATATTTAATAGCAGATAAAGAATCAGCTACAACAGATAAACCAGCAATACCACAAGCCATTGTTCTTAAAAGATCTCTTTCTTTATCATGTAAAGCCATTTCTAATGCTTCATAAGAATATTTATCATGCATATAGTGAATCATATTTAATGCTTTAATATAGGTTTTAGCTAAATATTCCATCATGGTATCGAATTTTTCCATTACTTCATCATAATCTAAATATTCAGAGGTAATTGGAGCAAAGCGTGGTGTAATTTGTTTTCCACTCTTTTCATCTCTACCACCATTAATAGCATATAAAAGTGCTTTTGCAAGGTTTGCTCTTGCACCAAAGAATTGCATTTGTTTACCAATTTTCATAGCAGATACACAACATGCAATACCGTAGTCATCTCCTAAAGTAATTCTCATTAAATCATCATTTTCATATTGAATAGAAGATGTTTTAATAGAAATATCTGCACAAAATCTCTTAAATCCTTCTGGTAAGTTTTTAGACCATAATACGGTTAAGTTTGGTTCTGGAGCAGGTCCAAGATTTACTAAAGTATGAAGTACTCTAAAGGAGTTTTTGGTAACTAAAGTTCTATCATCAATTCCCATACCACCAATACTTTCTGTTACCCAAACTGGGTCTCCACTAAATAAACTATTATATTCTGGAGCTCTTAAGAAACGTACTAGTCTTAATTTCATAACAAAATGATCCATTAATTCTTGAGCTTGTTCTTCTGTTAAGGTACCATTTTTCATATCTCTTTCAATATAAATATCTAAGAAAGTAGAAGTTCTACCTAAGCTCATAGCAGCACCATTTTGATCTTTTACAGCAGCTAAATAACCGAAATATAGCCATTGGAAAGCTTCTTTTGCAGTTTGTGCAGGCTCAGAAATATCAAAACCATAGCTTTGTGCCATTGCTTTTAATTGTTTTAAAGCTTCTATTTGATCATGAACTTCTTCTCTTTGACGAATTAGTTCTTCTGTCATTTCATCTACATCTAAAATAGATAATTCTTCTTCTTTATTTTTAATTAATACATCTACACCATAAAGAGCAACTCTTCTATAGTCACCAATAATTCTTCCACGTCCATAACCATCTGGTAGACCTGTAATTAAATGTGAGCTTCTAGCAGCTCTAATTTCTGGAGTATATACAGCAAATACACCATCATTATGAGTTCTTCTTAAGTCATGGTAAATATGTTCAACTTCATCATCTACTTTATATCCATAGCTTTCGCATGATTTTTCTACAATACGAATACCACCATTTGGCATAATAGCTCTTTTTAAAGGAGCATCTGTTTGAAGACCAACAATTTCTTCTAATTCTTTATTAATATATCCTGGAGCATAAGCATTAATTCCAGATGGTGTTTTTGTATCAACATCTAATACATCTCCATTTTCTCTTTCTTTTTTATAAAGTTCTAATACATTATCCCATAAAGTTTTAGTCTTATCAGTAGGACCTACTAAAAAAGAACCATCACCTTCATAAGGGGTGTAGTTAGCTTGAATAAATCCTCTAACATCAATTTCTTTAGTCCATTCTCCTTGACGATTAAATCCTTCCCATTGTTTAAAATCCATCTATTTTTCCCTCCTAAAAAATATTTTTATCTTTGCGAAATGCAAGAATTTAGCCTCAAAAGCTAAATACCTACATCTAATTTATTTTAGCATATAATATGACAATTCGCAACATTTTTTTACAAGAAAAAAAGAAATTTTTCTATATGTCCATCTTCATTTTTTAAAAAATTTATTTATGATAAAGTATAGTAATTATGCTTATTGCTTTTCATACAAAAAAACAAGAAATTGTTACAATTTCTTGTTTTAGTATAACCTAAATTTTATGAAATTATTCTGAGACAATTTTAAAAGCAAAGACTTTCTAAATTACTCTTAGTAATTTTATTCTTCTTCACTAATTACTTTTGCAATTTTATAAATCAATTTTTGTTTTTCTGGTGAAACAGAATTTAAAATTTCATTAAATTCAGAAGAAAGATAATTTGTAGAATTACTAGAAGCACCATTTAAAATATAACCTTCTGACACTCCTAAAATTTCACAAACTTGACTTAGTCTTTTTAAGTTAATATGAGAATTACCTCTTTCAATTCTACTTAAAAATGCAATAGAAACATCCAATTTTTCTGCTAAGTTTTCTTGTGTCATTTTTTTGTCTGTTCTAGCTTTTTTTAATCTTTGACCAATAATTGTATAATCAAGTGCCATAATATAATCCCTCCACATTTAATAATTAAGTTATATATAGCATGTATCCAAAATATTTCACAGATACTAATGGGTTAAAATTTTACTATAAATTTTAGTAGAAACGTTACTATTATTTTGTATAAAGAAATATAAAATATGCATGAAATTCAGTAAAAAAGAATGGCAATGATGGAAAAAAATGGAATAAATGAACTAGAAGTAAAAAAATACAAAATCGACAAAAAATGACATATAATGTCGAAAAAACAGAAAAAATGTAATCACTAATCTGTTTTCGTATAAGCAAAGTTGTTCTAATACAACCCTACCTTGAATACAATGTACAAAACAGCGTAAGTCAAGGGGGTTTTTCATTTGGAAAGAAATGTATCCATAGAAGAACGTGCGGTTCAATTAGCACAATATATTATAGATAGTAAAGA
Organism: uncultured Clostridium sp.; assembly: GCA_902492105.1. Taxonomy (GTDB): domain Bacteria; phylum Bacillota; class Clostridia; order TANB77; family CAG-508; genus CAG-273. Next base: position 14,191 of record CABUKD010000037.1, on the reverse strand, counting down.
CACTGTTAGAGGAGCTGCCAAAAAATTTGGAGTTAGTAAAAGCACAGTACACACCGAAGTAACATTCCAGAACGGTAAGAATAAATCACCTATAATTCCAGAAAGTATTGAAATTAAAAAGGTTTTCTTAGCAGAGAAGAATCCTATTGTAAAATTAGGATTAGTAATAAAATAATTAGGAGGTTTGTTATGGATAGTAAAGAATTAAAAAAAGAAATTGTAGATAAAAAAACAGGAATAAGTTATACATTAGTCGGAGATTATTATATGCCTAACTTATATTTGGAACCAGAAGAAAAAATCACATTAAATAAATATGGGTTATTAAGATTAAATTATTTGAAGAAGCATAAGAAAGCAGAATATACCATACTTTTTATAAATAGAGAACTAAACAAACATTTAAAAGAAATTCAAGAACAAGCACAAAAGGAAATTGATTTAATAATAGAAGATTTAAAATCAAAAAGTGATTTAACAGAAGATATGAAAAATACTAACCCTTTATATTGGGTTGGTACAATGAATGCAATAAAAAATCAAGCAGAAGAAATTGTTTTAAAGAAATTAATTTATGTATGATAAATTATTTACTTTAAAATAAAAATGCCTTAAAAACGATTTTGAGGCTTAACTGAATAAAGGAAATAACTAACTACTTGTAGTTTATAAACTATGAGTAGTTTTTTTGTTTTCAAAAAGAGAATATGCCTCAAACTCTATAAAAGTGATAGGTGTGATGAGCCGATGCTATAAAGTTCATCCGTATTTGTATAAGTAGTCTAATTATACAAAGTGCGTGAGTGAGATTTTAGAACACAGACTCACAATAATAAAAGAGTATTCGGTGGCAAAACTTGGTGTGGATTTATAATTGTAAAAAGTTTGGACAAGTATGAACAAAGATATTTAAAAGTATCAGCAATTATAGTAGCAACAGCTACTTACTAGACTACCTATGAAACGAGGCGAATGACCGACGGTTTCAGTTTGTATGGGTGTAATAATTCTATTTTACAAATGGGATATTACACCTAATTCTACTTTAGCTCATTCCCTCTGGTTTCTGTAAAAGGTAGCCATATAGCGTGGAAGTTTGAAACCGAGCAAGGTTTCAAAGAGTAAGAAAAAATTTATTTTTTTCTTGCTCTTTTTTCAATAAATGCAGATATGCAATTTATTGAAAAGCATAACAAATGACAATTCATTTGTTATGAGAAAACTAAAAAATGCTAGTAGCAATTTTTAGTTTTGGGTTGTAGGGTTTACCCTGCCACACGGACACTTTTACCTAAAAAGTGTTGTAGTGTGTTACAACACATTCTAAATAAGTGCCATTTTTTAGTTTAGTTTGTGTTACTTTATTTAGCTATTCAAAGGAGGTAGATATTATATGAGTTATGCTATAATAAGGAATCAAAAATACAAAAGAGAAAATTTAAAAGGCATATTTAGACATAATGAAAGGAAAAATGAAAATTATTCTAATAAGAATATTGATAAAGAGAAATCACATTTAAACTATTCATTGAAAGATCCAAAATATAGTTATGAAAAAGAATTTGAAAGAATAAGAAAAGAATATAATTTAAAAGGTCAAATTAAAACTGTTAGTAATATTGCTTGTGAATATATCATCACATCCGACAATGAATTTTTTAATAAAATTGGAGAAAAAGAAACTAGAAGATTTTTTGAAACTGCATATAAATTTGTATGTGAATATAAAAATTTAGGAGAACAATATATTTTATCAGCGAAAGTTCATAATGATGAGGATACTCCACATTTACATCTAGTTTTCTTACCTGTTGTTCACACAAAAGATAAAAAAGGAAATAATATTGATAAATTAGCTTGTAGTGAATTTTGGAAAGAAAAAGACAGTTACAGACAATTACAAAATGCCTTTTACGAATATATGGTTTCACACAATTTTGAATTAGAAAGAGGCTTACCAAAAGAAGAAACTAATAGAACACATTTGAGTATTGAAGAATATAAAAAAATTACAAATTATGAGAAAACTAAAGAAATATTGCAAGATATAACATTAGAACTTCCAGAAGTACCAAGTATTGAAGATTTTAATAAGGTAGTTTTCAAAAGAAATGAAAAAATACAAAAAGAAATTATTGAGCCAAAAGATAAACTCATTGAAAAATTATACTCTGAAAACAAACAATTACACGGAGAAATAGAAAGACAAGTAAATGTAATTGATGAGGCAGAAAAATACCAAAAAGAAAGAGATAAAATACTTGAAGATAATGAGAATTTGCATAATAAAGTATATCAAATGGAACACGATTATAAAGTAAAAAGCAATTCCCTTGATTTTAGATATAATAATAGAAAAGAAGAACTAGAAAAGGAATTTGAGAAAAAAGCATTTAATTTAGAATATGAATATAAGCATAAAATACACAAACTAGAAAAAGAAAATACTAGACTTCATAAGGTTATAAAAACTTTTGAGGAAACTGTAAAAAAATTTATTAAATGGATTTGTAACAAATTTGAATTACCTTCTGAAGATGAAATTGTTAGAAATTTCGAAAAAGAAACTGGAAATTCTTTAAATGCTGAAAAACAATTTGCTAAAAAAGAAAGAGTTAAAGAGTTTGAAAAAGCGTTATAAAATAGAGGGCTTACACCCTCTATTTATATGACATGCAATTTGTCGCTATGATTATAGCATAAAAGTAAGTAATTTTCAAACTTCAATTACTTACTTTTATTTAAAAACTAATTATTAGGTATATATGGCTCTATTTTGTTTTCATTACTTGTTATTGTGTTTGTATCCACTTCTTTAGTAACATATCCATTTACTGTATTTTCTGTCATCATAATTTTTTCTTCTACTATGTTTTTTTCTGTTTTCACTTCTTCATCTGTTATTCCACTGCCACTTTCGTCAACATAAACAATTTTGTATCCGTTATAATTGTCTTTAATATAATTCAAAAATTCTTGCACCTTATCCTCGCCTATATAGAATCCTTTACCTGTGTCAAGAATATTTGTTAGAAGATAACCTTTGTCAGTTAATGATACACTTATATTTTTATATCCTAATAATGGGATATCAACACTTATACCTATGCTTTGACTAAACCTTTCTGATGTATATTTTTCTGTATCATTATCACTATATATATTCTCTAAATTTTTATTATTAAACAACTTTTGCCAAATTATTTTATTATCTACACCATAAAATTCTACATTTATATCTTCTTGTAAATCTTCATCCCAATAATTATAGTATATTGTTCCAAAAGATATAATTTCTTCTAAATTCAAATCTTTCGTAAACTCTCCAAGTGTTGTTGGTCTATAATATGAATTTACATATACATAGTAATCAGTATCTCCTTCAAATTTTATTGCAATAGCACATTTTTCTTCTATATCTTTTATTGAATATAATTCTGCCTTTTTATTATAAGTAGTTTCAGTATATGTGTCATATCCTGTTAAAGTTGCATTGCCAATATTTTTTAGTATATTATTATTTGATATCTTTGTTATTCTACTTGAATATTTACTATTATTATATTCAACCTCATTAAATTGCTGACTAATAGACATTTCATTCCATTTTGGGATTACTGCTGTATCTGTAGGAGTATCTTTCTTATCAACTTGTACTTCTTTTATAATCCAGTCATCTTTTTTTGAAATAATAATATCTGGCTTTGAAGTAAATATACCACTTTTATAAAGTCCTATCACTGCGATGAATACAATACAAATTGGAGCAAGAATATACTTTAATTTTAAATTTTTCATAATATTCACCTTGTTATTGGATGCTATTCGATTTGTTTCTTCTATATCTGTTTCTTCAATTAAGTATTTTTCATCAATATCTCCAATGGCTTTTAATAAATCCTTATTATTCATACAAACCACCTTCTTTCAGATAATTTCTTAGTTGATTTCTAAGCCTTAATAAAATTGTTTTGGTATTACTTTCAGTTATCTTATTTTTAGAAGAAATTTCTTTAATCGAATATAAATACCAATACCTTTCTAAAAAAATTTTTCTTTTACCTTGTGATAGTTTTGATAAAAAATTATTAAGTGCATTTACCAATTCATTATAGTCTAATTCTTTTTCTACATCATTATTTGAAGAAATACATTCATTTAATTCTTCAAGAGCAATTTCTAATGTGTAATCTCTTTTTTTAGCTTTTTTTCTTTCATATTGATTAATAGCCAAGTTTCTAGTAATTTTTCCAATATATACTTTTAGTATATTGGGTCTCTGTGGAGGAATATTGTTCCAAGTTTTTAAGTATGTATCATTAACACATTCTTTAGCTTCTTCATTATCTTGCAATATGTTAAATGAAATTGTATTACAATATCTTCCATATTTTTTATTCGTTTCATATATTGCTTTTTCTTGTCTATTCCAATATAAATTTATTATTTCTTCATCTTTCATATTTTCCCCCCTTCTATCTATAAAGACAGAAATTATTTTAATTGGTTACACTTTTTCATTTTTTTAGAAAAATTGAGCAAGATTTTTCACTTGCTCATATATTTTATTGTAAATTTATTATATTAAATCTGAGCAACAACTTACTATTATTAGATTTGTTGTAATGATTTAATTGTTTTAAAATTACACTATTCAATTCTAATTACTTCATTTACTGGTATATTGTTATTTGATAAAGTGTTAGTAATATTATTAGACTCATTTTCTAATATGTTAGAAATAATATTATTAATTGTGTTTAAATCTTCATCAGTTATCTTTGCTTGTTTATTTCCTTTTTGTATTTCCTTGCAATCTTCTTTAATATAATAAACTTCATTATTTAAAGTAATTTTATGAGTATTTATTCCAGCACATATTTCATTATTATATTTTGAATTTACTAATATATTTTGTATTATTTCTATATCTTCATACTCTGTTATCGTAACTGTTTTTCCTTCATATTCAATCTCCATTTTTATATCTTTTGGAAGTTCATACTTCATAAACCAACTTCCCATTTTTACCCCAATATTACTTTCATAAGGCTCATTTGGAGAAACCCCAACATATCTAATTACTTTATATCCTAGTCCCCAATAAGTAACTTTACATCCATCACTACTTATAGTTTTAATGCAGAATTTTGGCTCATGATTTGTTGTTACCCTACCACTATCAATATAGTTTGTAATAACTCCCACTATAACTACTGCAATTACAATTATAACACCAATTATCAACCACTTTTTATTTTTCATATACTACCTCCTCAACAACTTACTATTTCATTAAAAGAATAATACCATAAAAATAAAAGATTATCAATGTTTTATGATAATCTCCTAAATATTATTTATTATATTTATCTAAAAATTCTTTCATTGCTATATTTACTAATCTTGTTAGTGAAATTCCTGTTTTCTGTGTTATCTTATTTAAAGCTTCTGCATTTTCTTTTCTAATCATTACACTTCTATAAATTGTTATCTCATCTTCTGGTTTGGCATAATATTTTACACTTCCTTTAGACAGTAAATCTTCAATACAAACATTTATCATATCACTAATTGTTGCGTCATAATCTTTATCTACTATTTCTTTTAATCTTGTATATAATCTATCTTCTAAATTTATACTCTTTTGAACTGTATAATTTGATTTTTTATATAACCTATCTATTGCACTCATATTACACCTCCAGTAATTAATATATAACCTTTTCACGATTATTATACTTAAAACATTTGCAGTATGTAACTTAACTTTATCGTGTATTGATACACGATAATAGGTTGAATAAAAAGTGTTTTTAATATATAATATGTTCAAATATTTAGAAAGGAGGTAAAATATGCAAGTTTCTGAAAAATGTATAAACTTACTAAAATCTTTTAATATTTCTGCTTTAAAATCTAATGTTCTAATTGCTGATTTAAAGACAATACAATATGGTATAGTTGATGAGAAAAGTGATTTAACTTTAGATTATGATAATTATTGGCATAAACCATTAAGCAAAGATATGCTCAATTTAGTAGATGAATGGAAAGACAAAGAATTTTCCGAAGATTTATTTTTGATTTTAAATAATAATTTAAAACAAATTGTAAAAGATGATAATACAAAGTATTCAGCACAAATGATTTTTCCATTATTTATAGACAACAAGTTAGACGGATTGACTATTTTCTTTAGAACTAAACGGCGACTATATATTAAGTAGTTCTAAAGCACCAAAAACAATTAGAAATTTTATACAACAAGATTTAAATAACGAAAATAAGTCAGGAACAAAACATCTTGATTTGAATTGGTTTAACAAGAGTAATATTGATATGGTAGATGATAAAGTAGAAGAAAATATAAATGATTTACTAGATATAGAAGAATATATTATACTCAATCGCAAATTACAGAAATTAACAGTAGAACTCATATCTAATTTAGATATAGAACAAACTCATAAATTTCGTGAATATCAGCAAATAGAACTAGAACTTTCTTCTTATCAAAATAGTCTAGCATACTATATTGCTTTAAATAAAAAATAGTCTATTATATAAATTCATTATATAATAAACTATACTTGGTTTTATAATATAAGGTAAGTTGATATTTATATGTATTCAACTTATCTTTTATTATCATATTTTTCTAAAAATTCTTTTACTGCACAATTTAATAATCTTGTTACAGAAATACCAGTTTTTTTATGAAGTTTTTGTAAGTTATCTAAATTTTCTTTTCTAATCATAATACTTCTATATGTAACTGTTTCATTTTCTGGCTTTTCATAAAAGGAAGGATTATTTTCATATACATATTCTTCTATGCACACATTCATAACTTCACTAAATGTTGCGTCATAGTTCTTTTTAGTAAATTTCATTAGTTTTTTGTATAAACTATCATCAATGTTAATTGATTTCTTAACAGTTTTATTATTGATAGAATATAATCTGTCTACTGCACTCATATATCCACCTCCTATTACTCGTTTTACAACCATTTGAATTATATAAAATTTTATTTTTAAATAATACTTGTTGCTATTCCTTATGAATGAGCATAAACAGGTTTATACTTAGTGCGTATTTGCATAAAATAAGAGAGTATAGCCACTCTCTTTATACAAATTGTTATTTTTTCTTTTTTAGTTTTTTTATTATTTCATTAGATAATTCTTCACTTGGTGTTACTTTTACAGTTAGTCCATCTTTTGTTTTTATTACATTTGAGCTTAACCTTGCTCTACTGTTGTAAACATTTTCTTGGTTTTTACAACTAAATGTATCATATAGTGACTTTGGGTTATTTGCAATAAATGCTTTTCCACAATGCTTACAGAATTTTAAATATTTCTTTTCTTGTATTGCATATAATTTGAAGTCCTCATCCATGTATTCTTTTAAACTTCTAATATGTATTGTTAGTCCGTCATATTCTAAATTGACTCTTATATGATTAGATTCTAATTTATTTATTTCACTTACATCTATATATTCATCATTAGCTTTGCTTAATTCTTTTAATGTGTTATACATAAATTGTGCATATTTTATAATCATCTCTACTTGTTCATAATATTTTTCATTTTGGTAAAGTAAGCTATTAATTTCTGGAGAGATAAATTTTTCCATACTATGCTCATAAATGAATTTATTTATTTTTTCTATTAACTCTTCTATTTCTTTATCAGTAGTAGTAGGAAAGAATATTTTAAAATATTCAATTATTTTTATTGTAGTAAAGTAGTCTTTATTATTTATATAATTAAATTCTTTTAATAGTATTTCCTTGTCTAATGTGTAATATCTATTTACTGGGAAATCGTGAATAAATCCTAAAAGTCCATATTGATTTACATATTCAAGTAATAATTTATCAGTATTTTCTGTTTCTTCTAAAGATAATTTTCCTAAATTTATAAAATCAATTAGTGGTTTATCATTTTCTTTATAATCATCAAAATCAATTAAAGAATAGTTTGAAATTTGTTTTTCTAAAGTTTTAGGAACAACATATTTAATATTGTTAATTAATTTTATTTCATATTCTCTAAATTTTGGCATTGATTCATTATTAAAACCATATTCTAAATTCATTTTCATAATTTTCTCCTATTCTTAAAAATATTTTAAATTTTTATTGTAATCTATTGACAAGTATAATATATTACGCTATACTTATATTGTAATCTATTGTTATGTATAATATATTACTTTGTTTTACATTATTGCTATTTCCAAATAACAGGTAATTAACGGTAAATTTAAGGTAAAACTAATACTTTATCTATAATAATATATTACACTAAATATTTATGATTGTCAAATATTATTTATAAATTACATATTGTACTTTATATGGTATTTTTGTATCTAAAAAAGTGCAAGTAAAAAATATAAGTAAGGAAAGGAGGTTAAAATGACTAAAAAAGAAGAAATTTTACAAATGTATTTTGGAGACCACAAGAAACAAGAGAGTATTGCAGAACTTGTTGGAGTTTCACAAAGCTATATCTCTCAAGTAATACAAAAAGATTCAAGATATACTAAAGAAAAAGAAACAAGGCATAAAGAGTCAATGCAGAAAAAAGCTGAATATAATAAAGAGTATAATAAAACTTATATTAGAAAAAGAAAAAATAATGTTATTGAAGAATATTATGCTTTACTTGAATTGTTGAAAAAAGATAATAAGTTTTTATCAACAAAATATGAAATGTCAGATATTGCCTTTGCTAAATGGAATAGATCTATATATCAATATGATAAGAACTCTAGTAATTTAGTCTTGAAAAGAGGAATAAATGTTACAAAAGATGTACCAAAAGTTGTAAGAAATGTTGTAAAAGCAAGTAGTATAAAAAGTTCAAATGTATATGCAAGATAATCACTTTGTTAAGTCAAAGTGAATTTTTTTATTTTAGTAATATTTTTATAACTTTATTAATAGTATTGAAAAGAAGGAAGGTGAGAATTTTGAAGAAAGCCTTGAATATTACATTTTTTAATCCTAATACTGAAGAACAAATAGTACAAGCATTTGCAGGGGTACTAGCATATAATTTAGCTGAAAACAATAAAAATATAAAATTTGACTATACTAATGTAAATACTTTTCAAAATTCTCATAACGCAAAAAATGAATTGGAAAGATAAAACTAATTATAGAGATTAAAGCTATTCTTGGAACAAGAATAGCTTTTTTGTGTTTAAGTATTGCAAAAACAATATCAATATGCTACAATGTAACAGAACGAAAATGAAGATACTGAAAATATAATAACTAAAAAGAAAGTAGTGATGTTATGAAAATCGCAGCATATTGTAGAGTATCAACTGAAAAAGAAGCACAAATTGATTCTCTTGAAAAACAGATAGAGTTTTTTAATGAATTCACAAAGAAGAATGGTTATGAGTTGTACAAGCTATATGCAGATGAAGGAATTTCTGGAAAACAAATAAAACACAGAAAACAATTTCAAGCAATGATGCAAGATGCAAAAGCACATAAATTTGAAAGAGTTGTCGTAAAAGATGTAAGTCGTTTTGCAAGAAATACAGTAGATTTATTACAAAGTATAAGAGAATTAAAATCTTATGGAATACAAGTAGACTTCTTAAATAATGGCGAAGTTATGGAAGGTGGATCTGAATTTATACTAACTATTTTAGGTGCAATGGCACAACAAGAGAGTGCTAATATGTCTAAAAGAGTTAAATTTGGGAAGGATATTACTGCCAAAAAAGGACGAGTTCCTAATTTAGTATTTGGTTATGATAAGATACCAGATGAAAAATATATCTTAAAAATAAATGAAGAAGAAGCCAAAATAGTTAAAGAAATATTTGAAAGCTATGTGTATAAAGGAATGGGAACAACAAAAATCGCTTGGGAATTAAATGATAAAGGAATAAGAACTAAAAAAACAAAATCAAAATGGGTACAAACTTCTATTGTAAGAATGCTTAAAAATCCAATATACACAGGTAGAATCACAAATAAGAAATCCGAAATTACAGACTTTATAACAGGAACAAGAAAAGATTTACCAGAAGATGAATGGATTATAGTAGAAAAGCCAGAAATGAGAATTATATCGGATGAATTATTTAATAGAGCACAAGACATTTTAGCACAGAGGTCAAATGAATTTAAACTAAATAGTAAACGCGAAAAAACAGAATATGTATTTAGTACACTTATATATTGCAAACATTGTGGTTATTCGTTTAGAAGAATAAAAAGAAAATATACGACTGATGGACCAGAATATATAAGATGGGTATGTAGCGGAAGAAATTCGATGGGTGTAAACCATTGCCCTAACACAACAGTAATAGATGAAGAAGAACTATTAAATGCAATTAAAGAATATTTAAAAAGTATAATTTCTAATAAAAAGAATTTTATGAAAGCAGTTGAAAAAGAGTTTGAAAAAATAACAGCATTAAGAGAAAGTAACGAAAGAAGTGAAGAAAGTTTATTAAAAGAAATAGAAAAAGTAACAGTAAAAAAGCAAAAATATATGGAAATGTTCCAAAATGAAGTAATCAATATACAAGAATTAAAACAATATACAAATCCATTAAATGAAGATATTGCAAGACTAGAGCGAGAATTAAAACTAATTACATCAGAAATAAAAGAAAAAGATGTATTAGAAAAAGAACTAGCAAAAACAATAAGTACAGTTGATGATGTATTAAATAATGAAACAATTACAAATGCAATGTTAAAAACAATAATAGATGTAATAGAAGTTGACAGTGATTCGAATGTAGAAGTAAGACTAAAATTATTAAATGAAATTGGAAGTCAACCTACAGTAATTACTAATTTTGAAGATATAAATTCTACCGTTACGAAAAGTAACATCGGTACACAAAGACGTAAGTGAAAGATTACTTAAGATAAACCCTGTATTAGCACACGAAGTAAGAGAAATTTTGGACGAAAATAAAGCAGAAAGACACATAAGAGGGGGAATGGCAACAAAATTAAAATACAGTCATCAAGATAAAAAAGCGATGTAGCAAAACAGAAAATGGAAAATGGGAAATAGAAGATAGGAAATAGAAGGCAGAAATAAAAAATAGAAAAAAGTAGAATACTAAATAAGAAATAAAATAAATGAGGAAATTAAAAAGAAGCTGTTGATATTTGAATGAACTGAACAGCTTCTTTTTGATGTGAGGTAAAAAACTCACAAAAGACTTTTTACCAAACTCTAAGATTTATATATTTTTTCTTTGTTCTTTTCTAGCTTTTCTGCAAGCTGGACATCTTTGTGGTTCGTTTGTAAAACCTTTTTCAGCATAAAATTGTTGTTCACCTTCTGTAAAAACAAACTCTGCACCACAGTCTTTACATGTTAATGTTTTGTCTGCCATTACTATTACCTCCTTTATTAATTCTGATATTTAATATTTTGATTCATTGAACCTTTCTAATATCAAAACAAAGAAGGAATAATTTACAAAATAATTAAATTCATTTAAGTTTTAAAATGTCTTTTAAAACCATTCTTATTGTAACACAGAAAAATAAAGAAATCAAGCAAAAAAATTCTTCATTTACTTCATAAATTCTTAAGAAAGTAACTACTTGTTTCTTAAGAAAATTGTGGTAGAATAAAAAGCAAGTTAACACAGTAAGAAAAGAATTTTATGGTATTCAAATAATTACTTTGTATAAAACATAGCATAAAAAACTTTATCTTATTATAAAAAGGAGGATGAAAATGGGACAATTAATATTAAGTTGTCAAAATTTACACAAAACCCTTGGCAAAAAAGAAATATTAAAAGATGTATCTGTAGAACTTTATGAAGGGGATATTTTAGGTTTTATAGGACCAAATGGAGCACGGCAAAACCACTACCATTAAATTAATTTTAGGGTTACAAGGAATTACTAGTGGAAAAGTTACGATTAATGGGTTTGACATTGAAAGGCAATTTACCAAAGCAATTAGTAAAGTAGGAGCTATAATAGAAAATCCAGATCTTTATATGTACCTTACAGGGTATGAAAATTTAAAATTGGTAGCGAATATGTATCCAAAAATATCTAAAGAAAGAATTATGGAGGTAGTAAAACAAGTTAAATTAGAAAACCGTATTCATGATAAAGTATCTAAATATTCTTTGGGAATGAGGCAAAGGCTAGGAGTAGCACAAGCTATTTTTCATAAACCAAACCTATTAATTTTAGATGAACCAACTAATGGGTTGGACCCAGAAGGCATTAAAGAAATGAGAGATTTATTAAAAGAATTAGCACAAAAAGAAAATATGGCTATTTTCATTTCTAGCCATAATTTAGCAGAATTAGAGACTTTATGCAATAAAGTTTGTATTATTCAAAATGGAAAAGTAATTGAAAATAGTAGTATTGATCAAATGAAAAAGGCATCTCAATCCCATTATAAAATTGTGGTAGACCATACAGATAAGTTAAAAGACTATTTAGCTTATCCAATGGAGATAAAGAATAGTCAAGAAATAGAGGTGGATGTAACTCGTGAGCAAGTTCCAGAAGTTGTAAAGGTACTAGTAAAACAAAATGTAAAAGTTTATGAAGTACAAGAAGTTCAAATGAGTTTAGAAGATGCATTTTTGAAAAGAACAGGGGGGAATAAAATTGATTAGTTTGATTCAAAATGAATTAACCAAAATATTTAAGAAAAAAAGTATATATATTACTTTACTCATTACTTTAATTTTTATTATTGTCATTAATATTATCTATGTAAATAGTAACAGTCATTATGGCTATGATCCAGCACAAGATGTTGAATTTTATGAGTCGCAAATAGCTATGTTACAAGAAGATAATTCCCAATCAGCACAAGAATCCATTAGTATTTATCAATCAGAAATAGATAGTGCAAAATTAATCCAAAAATATGGAAATACTGCTACTTGGCAGGCAAACATTATTTATAATTATATAAGACCATTATTCCAAGAAAAAAGTCAATATATACAAGCGGAAAATGAGCAAGAAGCTCAAAAAGTTCAAAAACAAATTGAAGAATTAGTTGCAAAACTAGATGCAGGAGATTGGCACTATTTTGCTAAACAAGAATTACGAGAAATAGAAGCAAGCTTACAAGAGCAAAAACAGTTAAAAGAAAATGCAGTAGACACTAATACTATAGCTTCTATTGATGACCAAATTTTTGACTTGGAACTACAAAAACAAGTAGTTAACTGGAGATTAGAAAAAGATATTCCTTATGGTTATAGTTATTGGAATACTTGTTTAACAAATTACCAAGATGCACAAAGAGAAATAAGAGATTATGAAAAATCTAGTAATAAAGATAATTATACAGCGAAACAGGGCTACTATAGTAGCTTAGAAAAGGCAGCAATAAGCCAATATGATATAGAAAACAAGGTGGAATCCGGAAATTCATCTAATGCAAGAGGACTATTATTACATGGATGTAGCCAATTTGAATTATTTATTATCATTATGATTATTATGGTTACAGGAACTATTGTAAGTGAAGAATTTAACAAAGGAACTATTAAACTTTTATTAATTAAACCTTATAAAAGAAGTACTATATTAGCTTCTAAATGGATTACCAGCCTTATTATGTTATTTATCATTATTATAAGTGTTCTTCTAATGCAATTTGTGGTAGGAGGCATGGTACAAGGATTTGATACTTTTGATACTCCAGCAGTAGTTTACGACCATACTACAAACCAAATAGGAGAAATGAATATAGTAGCTTATTTAGGAATGCAAATATTAGGTAAATTACCAATTTATGTTTTATTAATGACATTAGCATTTGCCTTTAGTACTATATTTGCAAATTCTGCATTAGCAATTACCATTACTCTATTAGGATATATGGGAGCACCATTTGTCAATGCTCTTGCACAAGCTTATAATTTGGATTGGATTAAATTTTTTGTGACACCAAATTGGGATTTAACACAATATTTCTTTGGTGGATTACCAGAATTTCAAGGACTTACTCCAATTTTCTCTATAGGAATTATTATAATCTACATGTTAATTATGCTAATACCAACTTTTGTAATTTTCCAAAAGAAAAATATAAAAAATATCTAAACTAAAAAGGTGGCTTTGCCATCTCAGACTGTTGACAAAGTTCAAAAAATTTTGTTAATAGTCTTTTCTTTTGGCATA
>CABUKD010000036.1 GCA_902492105.1 uncultured Clostridium sp. | reverse complement strand
TAGTGGCGGAATAGACATATCTAGTTCGATATTAGATATGGTAAAACTAAACGGCGGTTGTTGTAAAGTGTTCCTCGCTCGGCTAGAAATAGTAACGCAAGAAGGTCGATAATCGCTGAATGGTAATAGTAGACGCTTTGTGGTGGAAAGTAAAAAACGATTGAGATACCATCGGTTGAGTTTCGGAGTGAAACTAGGTCACACGTACAACTCATTGAGAGTATGTAATCCAGTTTAGGGAACTGGCTCATGTTAGGTGCAAATCCTAATCTACATAGGAAAAAGAAAAATCTTTTGCGGAGCTATGTAAACACGTGGCTCTATTTTTCTTGTAAATAGTATATAAGACACAAGTTCGTGCAGTAGACCTGTACATTGCTACTTGAATATTAAGAGAACTGCAGTAAATCTTAATATGAGAAGAGAAAGCTATTATAAGTGATTACTAGTAAAAGAAAAATAGCTCGTAAAAGGCAGAAAGCTTGTATCTTGCATAGTGTTTATAAAAAAGAGGTAACAAATGAAGCTGTGTGAAACTTGTACAAAGAGAAATTGTAATAAAAGAATAGTAGTAACAACACAAGATAATTTAATGAAAATAAAGTGTTTAGATTATGAGAAAGACATAGACAAAGTAAAAGGCTACAAGAAACCATTAGAGAGGACAGCAAAGATTAGCAGGTCAGTAATGGGATTGTATAACCCTAGTTGGGATTAGGAGTATTTATAAGTATGAAATTTAAAATAAATAATACAGAGTGGACCATAAAAGAAGTAACTGAAGCAGAAATAAATAACGAAATGAAGAATGACTACACAATGGGAGTTACAATTTACAAAACACAAGAAATATTATTATTGAAAGACCAAGCAAATCTAATTAAAACATTAAAGCATGAGTTAGTTCATGTATGGCTATATGAATATGGACATGCTCAAAATGATGACAAAAAATACGATTATGAAGATATATGTGAGATAGTAGCAAGTAGCAATGATTTTATAAATGAAGTCGTAGAACAATATAAGAGCAATAAAGAAATAAAGCGTATAGATGTCGAGTTAGATAGAACCAACCAGTCTTCTATAACGTTACTTAATCAAGAAATAGAACAGACGGAGGAGAAATCATAATGTTAGAAGTATTAGTAATTATATTAATAATAATATTTAGTCCAGTAGCATTAATAGCAGCCTTTATAGGCATAGTGATTATTTTAGGAATTATATGTTTTATAGTAGCAGTAATAGCAGAAGGAATAAAAAGGATAGTTGAGATGTTTAAAGAGGAACTAAAAGAGTAGGTGAGCGAGGTGGCAAAATATGATTGGAAGCAGCTAGAGAAAGAATACATACTAAGTGATTATAAATCAATAAAGGACTTTCTTGAAAATCAAAATATAAAATATAATGGGAATGCCAGAGAAAAGACAAAAGGATGGACAATTAAAAAGGTAACAAAACAGGAAGAAAAGAGTAATAAAGTAATTGAAAAAGTAACAGAAAAGGAAGCAGAAAAAGAAGCTGAACAAATAGCAAATATAAAAACGATAGCAAACGATTTAGCACTTAATATAATAGAAGCAAATAAGCAGTTAGAGACTTACATAGTAAAGAACAAGAAAAAGACAAAAAAAGTTAAGTACGATTATAAAGTAAGTAAACCTAGCGAAGAAGAAATAACAGAAGATGAAAAAATAGAAATTATGAAGGGAATAATTGATAGGCAAGGATTAAAAATGCTCACCTCTGCACTAAAAGACTTAAATGAAATAATAGGAGATGATAAATCAACAAATAAGGAAACATTAGAAAGACTAGACGAAGTACTAAAAGGACTAGGTGGTGTTGTTTAATGTTTTCAACAAAACAAAGAGAATTTTTAGACAATGCCAACAGAAGATGGAATGTAAAATATGGCGCAACAAGAAGTGGGAAAACCTATTTAGACTATTATGTTATTCCAAAAAGAATAAGAAATGTAGCAGGGCAACAAGGATTAGTTGCTATTTTAGGAAATACAAAGGGAACATTACAAAGAAACGTAATAGAGCCTTTACAAAATATATGGGGAACAGGGCTGGTATCTGATATTAAAGCAGATAATACAGCTTTTTTATTTGGAGAAAAATGTTACTGTTTAGGTGCAGATAATGTAAAACATATCAACCGAATAAGAGGACCAAGTTTCAAATATTGCTACGGAGATGAAGTAGCAACGTGGAACGAGGGTGTATTTCAAATGCTTAAGTCAAGGTTAGATAAACCATATAGCAAATTTGATGGAACTTGTAATCCAGAAGGACCAAGTCATTGGTTTAAAAAATTCTTAGACAGTGATGCAGATATATATCAACAGAAATACACCTTATACGACAATCCGTTTTTAGCGAAAGAAGTTCTACAAGCATTAGAAACTGAATATAGAGGAACAGTATTTTTTGATAGATATATTTTAGGAGAATGGAAAGCTGCCGAAGGAACAATATATATGCTATTTGCAGATGAAACAGAAAAATTCTTAGTAGATAAAGTAAATGAGCAATTAGCAATAGTATCAATTGGTGTAGATTATGGTGCAGGAAAATCTAAAATAAAGTTTGTAGCAAGTGGAATTACATATAATTTTAGAAATGTTTATGTTTTAGATGAAATGGATTTAACTGGAGTATATGATCCAGAACAAATATATGAAAAATTTATAGAGTTTTATAAAAGAGTATACGACAAATATGACAAATGTCAGTATGCTTTTTGTGATTATGGAGCATTAGGAAATGTAATTACATTAGGATTAATAAGAAGATGTCAAAAAGAAAGGATACCAGTTCAAGTGGTAGATTGTAGCAAAGGATTAATAAATGACAGGATATTCTTGAGTAGTACACTAATGGCGCAAAGAAGATTTTATATATTAAGAAAGAACACCATAATTACAAAAGCATTTCAAGATGCATTGTGGAACAGTAAATCGCAGGATGAAAGACTAGACGATGGAACAACAGATATAGATAGTTTGGATGCATTTGAGTATTCAATAAACAGTTTCTATGAAAATTTGATAAATAGCAGGAGATAAGATATGAATTTACAACAATTTTTTAGTAAACAAGGTTATGATATATCAGAAAAACTTAATTGGGAAAAGTATATAGATATTTGGGAAAGTTGGTATAGAGGTAAAGTACGTAAGTTTCACAATTATTATATATACAATGGACAACGTAAAGTAAAAATGGAAAAGAAGTCCATGCAAGGTGCTAAGAAGGTAGCAGAAGACTGGGCTGATTTGTTATTTAACGAAAAAGTCTCTATAAATCTAAAGAAAAATGCAGATACTAAAGCATTAAATGAAATAATGAGGCAAAACAATGCAGAGGTAGTAATAAACAAAGGAATAGAGAAGTCATTTGCTATTGGAACTGGAGCATTGGTAGTGTCTGTTCAAGACATAGAACAAGAAGAAAATGTTTTAGATGTTAGTAATGCGAGAATAAAGTTAGAATTTGTAGAATGTAAAAAGATAATACCTTTAACTTGGGAAAATGGAAAAATAGTAGAATGTGCATTTATGACAACGAAACATAAAAAGGGACAAACTTATATTTATATTGCAATGCACGTTTTAAATAAAGAAGAAAACTATGTAATAAAAAATTATATGTTCAAAGGCAAATATAGTTCTTTTGTTGAAGCAAACGAAGAAGAAAAAGAAGGATTTATTTCGGAATTTGATACGTTAAGCAATATCCCTTGGTTTGCAATAATAACGCCTAATATATGTAACAATATAGATAGTGAAACGCCGTTCGGATTATCTGTTTATGCAAATGCAATAGATACATTAAAATGCTTAGATAATGCTTATGACGGTTTAGACAATGAAGTAGTAATTGGAAGAAGAAGGACTTTTGTAGCAGAGGAAATGTTGTCATTCGACGATGGTGAAGGCAGAATGGTATTTGACCCTAACGACATATCAGTATATCGTATGCCTAGAGGTTTCAATAAAGACAGTATGATAGAACACGATGATGCATCTTTAAGAACAGAACAATATATAAACTCAGTAAATTATCAACTAAACATATTATCAAGTAAAGTTGGCTTTGGACAAGAGAGATATAAGTTTGATGGACAAGCAATTCAAACAGCAACAGGAGTTATCTCAGAAAACTCAGATATGTTTAGAACAATAAAGAAGCACGAGCAAGTTTTGAAAGATAGTTTAATTACTATTGTAAAAGCCATTGCTTATGCTTCTTCAACATTTTCTAATACAACCATAGATGCAGCAGAAGTAACAATAGACTTTGACGATAGTATCATAGAGGACAGAGGAGCAGAGCAAGTAAGAGCAATGCAAGAAGTATCGCAAGGGCTAAGAAGTAAGCAATCATATATAGAAAAATATAGGAACTTAAATAAACAACAGACACAAGAAGAATTAGACACAATACAACAAGAAAAAATGAGCAATCAAGAAGCTTTTGGATTTAATGAAAATATAGATGAGGAATAGAAATGATAATTAGTTTTATTTTGTATAAAGCATTAAAAATGAAAGAATATAAAGGATTTATTTATAGATATGATAAAAATAAAAATTTAATAATATCAAGAAATCCAGTTGACTGTGCGTTAAGTATCGGTTCTCCGTCAGGTGTTATTTTTTATGAAGAAATAGAAAGGTTAAATAATGCTAACTGAACAAGATTTTATAAAAATAGAAAAGCAAGCAAATCAATTATATGCAAATTTGGAACTAGACATAATAGAAGAAATAGCAACAAGAATAGCTAATTTTGGATATGCGAATACCGTAGTTATAAATGATATAAAAATTGCTCAAGAAATGGGAATTTTATATCAAGACATAGTAGAACTAGTAGCAGAATATAACAATACAAGTTATGAAGAAGTAAATAGAATATTTACAGAAGCCTCTGAAACATCATTAAGTTATGATGACGAAATATATAAAGAAGCAGGATTAGATCCTAAACCTTTAGCTCAAAGCGAAAGTATAAAACAAATAATGAATGCAGCTATACAAAGAACATCAGGTAATTTGCAAAATTTATGTATGACTACAGCAAATACAGCGCAAACACAATTTTATAATGCTATAAATAGTGCATATATGTTTACTAGTACAGGAGTTAAAAGCTATACACAAGCTATTTTAGATGAAATTAAGAATATAAGTAAACAAGGAGCAATTATACAATATCCAAGTGGAGCTAGAAGAAGTGTAGAGAGTGCTGTAAGAATGAATGTAATTACAGCTATTAATCAAAATTGTGGTAAATTACAAGAGTTACGAGCAGATGAACTAGGTTGGGATTTAATGGAAATTACAGCACATAGTGGAGCAAGACCAGAACATGCAAGATGGCAAGGAAAAATAGTTAGTAGAAGTGGAAAAAAAGGATATTTAAATTTGCGAGATATTGGTTATGGAGAAGTAACCGGCTTTAAAGGAGTAAATTGCAGACATGATTGGCATCCATATTTAGAAGGTTCTGCTAGGACATATTCACAAGAACAATTAAATGCTTGGAAAAATGAAAAAGTAGAATATAATGGAAAAAAGATAAGCAAATATGAAGCAACGCAAAAGCAAAGAGCTTTTGAAAGAAAAATAAGACAAGATAAAAAAGATTTAAAAGCACAACAAGCTATTTTAACAAGTAATAATAAAGATATAGATATAGAACAAGTACAAAATGAAATAAGAAATATAAAAGCAACGCAGAAAGACCACAATGCACAATTAAATGATTTTTTAAATCAAACAGGATTAAGAAAAGATAATAGTAGATTAGTTATTTAGGAGGAAATATGAAGGAAAAATTAAAAATAATTGTAGATGATAAAAATCATACACACGTTTGGATAGATGGAAAAGAAATAAAACATATAACAAAAATAAAATTTGAGATAAGTGAAAATAATAGTAATATTCCTAATATAGAAATAAAAAAAGATTTTTTGCCAATACAAAAAGTAGGTTTTACAAAACCAAAAATTAAAATGGACGGTAAAGATATAGGAGAATATTATCCAGGAAAATTTTTAGAAAGTATAGATTATTGATTTAAGACAGTTTAACAACTGTCTTTTTATTATGCAAGTTTAGTTTAACGGAAAAACAGCAGTCTCCAAAACTGTTAGATAGTGGTTCAAATCCATTAACTTGTGCCATTTTTAAAATTATAGTCTTTAAGATTAGACATTTAAAGAAATCAAAATAACTCTAGCTTGCTGAGATATAAATGCAAGACACACAATTGACAGAGTGAACTGTCATTTAAATAAAATCAGTGTGAGAAAGGAATTGAAATGGAAGAAGAATTAAAAGAACTATTTGGAGAAAACGCATTGTCATATGACGATTTTTCGAAAGCAGTAGAAGAAAAAGGAATGAAATTAGCTAATCTTTCTGCAGGAGGATATGTTGCTAAAAGTAAATATGATGATGATGTAAAGAAAGCAAAAAATTTAGACTACAAAAAGAAATATGAGGACTTAGAAGCATCTATACAAGGCGATGATGGAATTAATGCTAAACTAAAAAACATCACAACCGAAAGAGATGATTATAAATCTAAGTATGAAGATATTAACTCTAAATATTCTATGCTAGAAGCAACAAACAAAGTTATAAGAGCAGGAATTAAACCTGAATTTGCTAAGTTTGTTGCAAGTGAAGTATTAGGACAAGAAACAGACACTATTGATTTTGATACAGCACTAAAAACTTATAAAGCAAAAAATCCACAATTTAACACGGAAGCTACAATAGTAAGAAAAAAAGTAGGCTCTAGTTTAAGTTTGGATGGAAAAGAACAAACAAATCAAGAAGAAACAAACAAAACAATGAACGATTTAATTCGTTCTGTAAGAGATTAGCAAAAGCTAGTCTTATTTTTTTATTTAAAAGGAGGAATTTATTATGCCAGGACAAATGATTTCAAGAACTGACGCAGAGGTACTTATTGATGAACAAGTATCAAGAGAAATTATAGAAGGAACAATCAAACAATCAAAAGCAATGTCAATGTTTAGAAGATTGCCAAACATGACATCTAATAAAACAAAAATGAGAGTATTAGACTCTTTGCCATTAGTATATTGGCAAAATAGCGATAATGCTAAGAAAAAAATAACTAAAATGGCTTGGGATAAAAAATATATAGTAGCAGAAGAAATGGCTGTTATAGTACCTATCCCAGAAGCTGTATTGGATGATGCTTCAATTGATATTTGGGCAGATGTTAGACCAAGAATTGAAGAGGCTATGGGAAAGAAATTTGACCAAGCTGTATTTACAGGAGTAGATAAACCAACGGGATTTAGAGCAGATTTACTAACTTCTGTACTAAATGCAGGAGCAACAATTACACCAGGTTCTGATACTTTATACAAATCAATAAATGATGCAATGGTTAAAGTAGAGGAAAGTGGATATAACGTAACTGGAACAGTTGGTGGAGTTGACTTAAAAGGTAAATTTAGAATGATGTTAGACACAACTGGACAACCAATTAAAGGAACTGAAATAGATAGCTTAAATAAAGCTTACCTAGACAATGGTGCTTGGGATAAAACTTTAGCACAAATGATTGTTGGAGATTTCACACAAGCAGTTTATGCAATTAGACAAGATATAACATTTAAAGTATTAGACCAAGCTGTAATTCAAGATCCATCAACAGGAGAAATTGTATACAACCTAGCACAAGATGATATGGTTGCGTTAAGAGTTGTTATGAGATTAGGTTGGGAAATACCAAATCCAATAAACGCATTACAACCAGATGAGTCTGTAAGATTTCCATTTGCTGTTATTTTACCTGGTTCTTACTCAGAAGGTAGAGTAGATATAACAATAAATGTTAAAGATCAAGACTCTACTAATTTAGAAGGCGCAAAAGTAAACTTCAATGGACAAATCAAATTAACAAATGCTAGTGGTAATGCTGTATTTAAAGCAAATAAAAATTCTACTGGATTATATAGAGTTACGGCAGAAGAGATGAAAAGAGATGTAATTGGAAATGTTGATGTTGAAGATACTGCAAAAACTGAAAATATTGTTATTAACTTAAAAAAAAAATCAAGTTAGCACCAAATTTGACAATACCAAAGCAAAACGAAACTTGGCTAAATAAAAAAATATCTGACATGATAGAACCTGGAGCGATAGTAGATGAAAATGGAAAAGTAAGTGCTACTTTAAAGAAAGTAGAAGGCTTCACAGATTTCAGCTCTGAACCTTCTGAACAAAGTGGACATTATTTTCCATTCTCTTTAACAGTAACAGGTTCTAAAATGACATTTAAGAAAAATGGTAGTGAAACAAAGAAAGATATAGCGTTCGATAAAGATATAATCTTTAGAACAGAAAAAACAGATACTTGGGAAGTTTTAGTAGACGGAACAAGTGTTGTTAAATTAAATTTTGCAAATGCAACATTTGCAGAATAGGAGGAATTAAGGCATGTTAACTTACTTAAAAAATGAAGATGAATTTAAAAAACAATTAGGTACAGAAGACGTGCCTAAAGACTTCAAAAATTTAAATATAGAAGCAAGTGCATATATAAATCACAAAACTTTTGAAAGAATTGACAAAAACAATATTCCAGAGCAAGTGAAATATGTTACTTGCTTAATTATTAATTTACTCAATGAAGAAAATCAAAAATTATCTGAAATAGGAAATCTAAAATCACAAAATATTGAAGGTTGGAGTGAAAGTTATTCTACACCAGAAGAAATCAAGACTGATTATGAAGAAAAGAAGTATTCTACACTAAAAAAATATCTATGGAATGTAATTGGAACTGACGGAAATCCACTTTTGTATTGTGGGGTGTGCTAGTTATGAATGATAGATTTTTTATACATCAAATAACTGTATATCACACTACAGATGATGAGAATTTTACGAGGTTGCCTTTTGACAAGGTTTATTTCAGACATAATAAGAAGACTAATCTAGTCGATAAAGGTCTTGAAAAAGGAAGTACAGGCTCTATAACAATACCTACCACAGAGAAGTTAAACATTTCTACTAACGACTATGTAGTAGAAGGAATTGTAAACGATGAATTTGATTTATCTAAATTACAAGAAAAATATCAAGTTTTTAAAGTGGTAAGTGTAGACGATAACCGAAAAGGAAAATTACAACACTATAAAATAGGGGTTACAGAGTAATGAAACTAGATGTAAAAATAAAAATGAACCCAATTAACAGGATACTAAAAGACCACGGACTTGATAATAATGGCAGAGTAACACGTTTTCTACGAGATGAAGCAGATAGGTTAATGAATCCGTTTGTTCCAATGGATACAGGTATGGGAAGAAGAAACAAAACATATCCTAACAATTATTCTATAAAATATATATCTCCTTATATGAAATATATTTATAACGGAATACTTATGCTTGCAAAAAATGGTAGTGCATGGGCTAAATTAGGAGAAAAGAAAGTATTAACTTCTAAGAAATTAAAATATCATACTTCTGGAACAGGTCCAAAATGGGACAAACTTATGTTGCAGAGAAGAAAAAACGACCTTGTAAAAGATGTAGAAAACTATATTAAATCAGGAGGCTAAGATGGCAGAAAAATCAAAGATAGAATTAATAAAAGAATTTATAGAAACTTGTCCATTGCTGAAAAATGGGAAAGTAAATGTAGATTATATAAAAGACAAACCACAAAGTTATTCTATAGATGAAACACCAGCTACGACTATGTTAATTCAATATCCAGATGGTGGTAGCAGAAACCAAATCTTATTTGACTTTTCTGTGCAAGCCAATTTTAGTGTCTTAGAAAATATTAAGAACTCAAAATTTTGTGATGATTTTACAGCCTGGATAAAAGAACAAGATAAAATAGAAAACTTGCCAAAGATAGAACGGTATTTGCTGGATTAAATGTACAGGAAGAGGAACGATACTTCAAACTACTGAAACAACAGCAATATACGTTATACCTATGCAAGTTGTATATGATGAAGACTTTTAAGTCTTCTATTTTTTATATAAGGAGGAAACACAATGTCTAATACAGAACAATTAGTAAAAAGAAGTGGCAAAGTTGCTTTTATGGATGTTTCTACAACATCTATTGCCAATTTTTTAAGAATGACTAAGTTTACTGAGATTTCTAAATCTAAAAATCCAACAGAATACAGTAGGACCTATGTAGATGAGGATGGAGAAGTAACAGATGTAACAGGTTACTCAGAAGAGATTTCATACGCATTTGACTTATACAAAGGTAATTTAGTACATCAAAAACTAGTAAATATAACAGATAATGAATTAACAGGAAATGACGCTTTGGTAAAAATCTTACAAGTAGACTTTAGTAAGCCTGTTGGAAGTGGATATGAAGCAAGATTAAGAACATATTCTGTTGTACCAGATACAGAAGGAGATGCAACAGAAGCATATACTTATTCTGGAGCATTTAGAAAAAATAGCAATATGACTATTGGTGTAGCAACAATGAGCGAAAACAATACAAAAGCTACATTTGTTGCACAACAAGAAGTTGCAGAATATCCTGTTAGCTTTGTAGTAAAAGATAGTACAGACGAAGCTGCTATTGAAGGAGCAAAAATTACAGTTGATGGTGTATCATATTTAACAGATGCAACAGGTATTGCAGTAGTATTGCTTGATGCAGAAACTTATAGTAATATAACTGTAGAAAAAGAAGGTTACACAACACAAAGTACTGTGTCTGTAACAGTAACAAATAAAGCAGTATTAAAAGAAGTTGAATTAGTAGAGGCAGCTTAAGCCTCTACTCTAATTTTATGGAGGAAATTATGAAATTAAAAGATATAGAAGTAGATTTTAGTTTTACTGATGCTGACGACTTAGAAAGATTTGAAAATGAAGCTAAAAAAGTAAAAGAAAAAGCAGAAAGCTATAACAAAAAAGAAATGAACATCTCAGATGCTATTAGAGCAGAGTGTAAAATTATAGAAGAGTTCTTTGATGGAGTTTTTGGCGAAAAAACATCAGAAAAATTATTCAAGGGTAAAAAGGATTTAAAAGAACACATGGATATTTTTACGGATATTGTTAATGAAAAAGTAAAACAATCAGAAGGATTTAAAAATATGTATGACAATATAGAATATCGTTCAAAATATATGCCAAATCGTGAACAAAGAAGATATAACAAATTTAAAGGTAGGAAATAATGTATTATAATTTATTATTGAATAGATTACCAATTTATACCCCACACAAATTAAAAATAAGAACTGATTTTAGAGAAAGTATAAAATTTGAATTATTAATGCAAGACAATTCAGTTAAAGAAAGAGATAAATTAATGCTTGCTCTTAATTTATATTATTATGATACTAGTCAGATTAATGATATTCAAGTTGCAGTAGATGATTTATTATGGTTTTATAAAGGCGGAAAAATAGAAAAAGAAAATGTCGACGAAAAAGTAAAAAAAGATAATAGTAAAGAAAAGCAAATTTATAGCTATGAATTTGATGCAGAATACATATATAGTGCCTTTTTAGAACAGTATAACATGGATTTAAACAGTATTAGATATTTGCATTGGTGGAAATTTAGAGCATTGTTTAGTAGTTTAAATGAAAATACACAGTTTTCTAAAATCATGGGATATAGAAGCATGAATACATCTAAAATAAAAGATAAAGACATGAAAAAACATTATGAAAAAATGAAAAAACTATATGCACTTCCTGATATGAGAACAGAAGAACAAAAAGAAAATGATTTTGCAGAAGCATTTTCATAAAATTTAACAAAATAGTTGAAAAATGACGAATATTGTATTATACTCTTTTTAGTAAAATAAAAGGAGGATAGTATTATATATGTTTTGTAATAAATGTGGAAGCCAAGTGGAAAATGGACAAAAATTCTGTAATAAATGTGGAGCAAGCTTAATATCAAACGTACAAACTGCTAATAATGGCGTTAAATGCCCTAACTGCGGAAGCGGAAATATAGTTTTTACTCCAATCACTACTACTAACACTGAAGGAAAAACAAAAGGATTTGGGGCTGGAAAGTCATGTTTAGGCTTTATTCTTTTTGGTTGGATTGGTGTATTATGTGGATTATGCGGAATGGGAAAAGGAAAAAATAAAACAACGACACAAACTGAGGTAGTAAGAGTATGTCAAAATTGTGGTTTCCGTTTTTAAAGGCTTTTAATAAAATTGGAGAAGCGAGTGGTTGTCATCAAATCCCAGAAAGATGTTTCAAAATGAA
Organism: uncultured Clostridium sp.; assembly: GCA_902492105.1. Classification (GTDB taxonomy): domain Bacteria; phylum Bacillota; class Clostridia; order TANB77; family CAG-508; genus CAG-273. Next base: position 6,207 of record CABUKD010000036.1, on the reverse strand, counting down.
AGGATATATTTTTCCACTCTGTGCAAGATGTACAGGAGTAGCAATAGGACAAATTGTTTGTATAATATTATTAATATTTAATATAAAGGTAAGCTTAATTACAGCTATACTATTTCTTTTAATCATGGGATTTGATTGGTTTATTCAATATATTGAAATTTTAGAATCAAATAATATAAGAAGGTTTATAACTGGAATATTAGGAGGATTTGCAGTAATAACTATATATTATTACATAGCAATAAAATTATTTGAATTATTAAAAATTTTCTGAGTTAAACTCACTATAGTTTAACTCTTTTTTATATTAGAAAGGGAATATGAAAACATGGTATAGATGTCCAAATTGTAATAAAAAACTTATAAAATATGAAGATGGTGCCTATTCAAAAGGCATCTTTTTATTGTGTAAAAAATGTGGACAGGAAGTAGAAATAAAAGTAAATAACAAGTCTTTAAACTGAGCCTTACGAGCCTGACTAGAAAGGAAAAAACTATGTCGGATGGTTCAGTTACAATTGATAGTAAGCTTAATACAGATGGTGTAGAAAAAGGAGTCAAAAACCTTAATGGTAGTTTCTCAAAATTAGGCAGTGTAGCGAGTACAGCCTTAAAAGGAACGGCAGTAGCGATAGGAACAGTAGCAACAGCTTTTGCAGGATTGGTCACAGCTAGTGTTAATGCAAGAGGAGAATTAGAACAACAAATTGGTGGTATTCAAACTCTTTTTGCTAATGAATTAGGCGATGCCAGTGAAGAAGTTATAAAAAATGCCAACAATGCTTACAAAACTGCAGGAATGTCTGCGACAGAGTATATGAGTACGGCAACAAGTTTTGCGGCGAGCTTATTACAGAGCTTAGGAAAAGATACTGCAAAAGCGGCAGAAGTAACAGATATGGCTATTACAGATATGTCGGATAACGCAAATAAAATGGGTACTTCAATGGAAAGCATACAATGGGCATATCAAGGTTTTGCAAAGCAAAATTACACTATGCTGGACAACCTTAAGTTAGGCTACGGTGGAACTAAAAGCGAAATGGAAAGACTTCTTGCAGATGCCCAAAAGTTAACAGGTGTAAAGTATGATATTAGCAACTTGAGTGATGTATATAATGCAATACATGTCATTCAAGGAGAACTAGGAATAACAGGAACAACTGCAAAAGAAGCTGCCGAAACACTACAAGGAAGTATGGCTTCTATGCAAGCCTCATGGGAAAATTTCTTAAGTGGATCAGGAGATTTAAGTCAAGTTGTTGATACTGCTACAGATGTTGTAGCAAATGTAGTTAGAATAGTTGGAGAAGCAATTCCAGACATAATTACTAGCATTACAGAATCTCTTCCAGAGTTTATGGCTCTAGGAGGAGATATTTTAAATAAAATTATAACAGGCATACAAAATAACATGCCACAAATAATACAGACGGCAATAACAATAATACAAACCTTATTACAAGGACTGTTAGATAACTTACCACAAATTCTGCAGATGGGAATTACTATGCTAACAGAATTAATAAAAGGAATAGCACAAATGTTGCCTGAGTTAATTCCAATGGCAATTAACTGCATTATAACTTTAGTGGAAACGTTATTAGACAACATAGATATGATTATTGATGCAGGTATAGAATTAATTATTGCTTTAATTGAAGGAATCTTTAATGCCTTGCCTGATTTAATTGCTAGATTGCCAGAATTAATCGTAAAAATAGCTACTAAATTAATTGAACTGATAGTTGTTAAAATTCCACAAGTAGCCGTTAAATTAGTACAATCTTTAATTGAAGGCTTATTTAGCTTTTGGAACAAAATGTTATCAAAAGTACAAGAGTTTTTTAAAGGTACAATTTTTGAAGGTCTTGTAAATAAAGTAGCAGAAATGGGTAAGGCAGGACTTGAATTAGTACAAGGTTTGTGGAATGGAATTAAAGATGCTGCGAGTTGGCTTTGGAATAAAGTATCCGGTTGGTGTAACGATTTGCTAGACAATATTAAATCATTTTTCGGCATTCACTCTCCATCAAAAGTTTTTGAAGACGAAATTGGTGTAATGCTTGGAGAAGGTATTGGAAAAGGATTTGATGAAAGTTTAGACAATGTTTATAAAGAAATGAAAAAAGCAGTTGAACATGAGAATGCAAAGATGACAGCAGATTTAACAAATTCACAACAAATTAAGGTTCAAAATGAAGATAATAGACAAGCTACATTACAAAGCATTGATGATAACAAAGAAATAGTAGTAAACAATACAACAAGACTAGACAGTAAGGTAATTGCAAGAGAAACAAATAAAGTAAATGCAAGAATGAAGTTACAGTATAGTTATTAGGAGGAAACAATGGTTTTATTAAAACATGGAGATTTTACCTTCAAAAATATTTTAAGCGGAGGCTACAATATAACAGAAGATGAACCAGATATAATTTCAGAAGTTACTATGGTAGATGGTACAATTAAAAGAAATTATGGAAGAATGCCAAAAACAAGTATAAAAGTAAAATTTAGTCAATTAAATAAAGATACATATAAAGAATACATATCTCATTTTTCGCAGAATGAAGATGTATATTCTTATTTTTCTCCTAAGCAACAAAAAATGCTTAGCAAAAAATTCTTCGTAACATTTCCTGAAACGTCTATATTGTCTATTACAAAAAATCACAGATATGATGAATTTGAAGTCGAACTTGAACAGTGTGGGGAGGTGTCTGAATGATTAATGTAACAGACACCATAAAGGAATCTTATTCAAAAAGTACAACGCAGTATGACAAAATAGTGTTAGATGATGAAGAATATTCAATAAATAACGTAGAACTAGATGATGATTGCTATGAAGAAGGCAACATTTTTGGTACAGCAATAGCAAAAGCATTAAGCTTTGAAATAGATAGTAGCGTAGATTTAGAGAAAAAAGAATTTAAGTATTTTACTGGAATAAAAACATCTGCAGGAGTTGAATGGATTGATTTAGGAACTTTTATTACACAAGATGTAGAAATAAATGACACAACAAAAATTGCTACAATAAATGCTATGGATTATATGTTAAAAACTAACATAGAGTACACAAGTGATTTACAATATTCAAATAACAATATAACATTAGGACAGGTAGCACAAGAGGCTTGCAATAAGGCGGGTATTACTTTAGCAACAACAGATTTCCCTAATGTGAATTTTATTGTAGATAGTAATCAGTTTCCAGCAGGGACACTAATAAGGCAAGTAATAAGTGCAATTGCCCAAATAAGTGGAACAGTGGCAAAAGTACGTAATGATGATAAACTTTATTTTATTACGCCAAAAACTACAGGAACAGTAAGAAAAGTATTTAACTTAAGCGATTACTCAGAAGCGGAAATAAAGAGAGCTACAAATCCGATAAACCTTGTTAGTTTAGGCATGAGCGATATTGAAGGCGAAAATGTAGTAATGAAAGATGAACAAAGTATATTGCTTCATGGAGAAAATAGCTTAGTAATAAATGATAATCCGTTTGCTTATACAGAAGCAAAAAGACAGCAGTTAATAACTGCTATTTTTAATGCCGTAAAAGGTTTTGAGTATAAGGCTTACGAAATGACAGGACAGGGATTGCCTTATTTAGAAAGTCTAGACAATGTACAAATAGTAGATTTTGAAGGCAATACATATAATAGCTTTTTGTTTAGATTCTACAATAAAAGCCCAAATGGATTAGAAACAGAAATGTCAGCACCGAGTATAACAAAAGCAACAGTAGAATATCAAAATGTTGCAAGTGCTGAACAAATAGCAAAAAGAACCGAAATTATAGTAAATAAACAAGAGCAGACAATAACAGGAATAATAGAAAATCAAGGAGAATTTGAAAATAAATTAACACAAGTAGAACAAACAGTAGACCAGATACAACAGCAAGTACAAGACACAGTAATTTACAAACGAGAAGTTGAAGGTACAACAGAAATACACTTAGAAGATGCAGGACAGGCAGAGATATTAGAATTAGAGATAAAAGGAAATAAAACATATGAAAGTAATCTATTTCCACGGAGAGAATGTATTTCCGTCAGAAAGTCTACAACCTAATCAGGAGGTGTTTTAATGCAATATAAAATCATAGTAGATAAACAGCCTAGCTCTAATCCTTCAAGCGAAAAAAAAGAATATATAGTAGATATAGAAGAATTAAGAGTAAAAGGCGATGTCTACGATAGTTTAGTTATAACAAAAGATGAAGATTATGTTATGCGTAGATTATCACTTTCAGAATACGGCGTATTAAGTGTATTAGAGCAAGAAGTAAAAGAACCGTTAGAAAATGTAAATATAGAACTATTTGAAGGCGACAATTACATATACTTAATGGACATGCAGGGCAACAAATTCTATGCAGAATATTTAATAAAAAATGACTTTAATGATATATATGCTACTAAAAACGAGATGAATAGTACAATCAATCAAACAGCACAAAGCATTGAGTTAACGGTTAATCAAAAGTTAGAAAACTATTCTACAACAGAAGAAATGAACTCTGAAATATATCAAACTGCTCAGTCCATAATGCTTCAAGTAAATCAAAAAGTAGATGAAGATGAGTTTGGAACACAATTAATATTAAATTCAGAAGCATTACAAATGGCATGGAACCAAATTTCCGAATATTTACAACTTGAAGGAATTGAAGGAAAGGCTAGTCTGGTAATTTATGATGAGAATGATAAAAAACTGATTGTATATGACAGTACAGGACAACACTTTTATGATGGCTCAGACAACATCTTTGGTGAAATAGGAGTAAAGACAGTAGATAATCAAAAATATGTTGCTTTCTCAGTACCAGGAGTATACGGTGAAACAATTCAAGATGGTATGGCATGGGGAATAACAACACAAAGTGATGGAAAATTTTATCCAATTTTGTTTATTAAAAATTTTCAAGTAGCTAATCAAAGTGCAGGTAATTTTGGTGGACAATTAGTTTTAAATTATTGCGACTTATTACTAAATTCGGGAGGAATTGTTTCAGGAAACGTTAGAATGCTTGTTGATGATATAGCAAATGGTTTAGTTTTTGAAGATACAACTACTGGTGATATTTTATTTTCAATATATCCAAATAGCGACTTAGGATATGAACAAATTGGTATTTTAAATAATGTTATTAGTTTTTTTAAAAATCAAGCAGGCACACATTCTTTTAAAATAGGAACAAATAAATACTTATTATTTACAGATGATGGTTCTTTAGATGTTGAAGATGCTAATATTCTAATAACAGCAAGTGCTTTTAGTTTACATTTAGACTCAACAGCTCATATTTATGGAAATGTAGATATAGATGGTAATATTTATGCTGATAACATTTCATCAGATAAGCGTATAAAAAAGAATATAAAAAACAGCAACATTAAAGCATTAGACTTGATAAAACAAATAAAGCATAGACAGTTTGAAATGAAAAAAGATGGAACACATTATGATATTGGATATGTAGCACAAGAATTAGAAAAGATAGATAAAAACTTTGTACTAATAAGAAAAAAAGACAATAAGGAAAATGAAAGATACTATATAAATGAGTTACCAATCCTTGCAACAGCTACAAAGGCAATACAAGAACAACAAGACTTAATAGAAAAATTGCAAGAGAATGATAGAAAAAAGGACAAGCTAATAACAGATTTAGCAAATAAAATAGAACAACTAGAGAAGGAGGTACAGAGATGAAAAAAATACCTTTTGAAGATGGAATAAAAACACAAGAAGCATACGTCACAATAAATGGACAGAATTATCAAGTAACTCCTGCAGTGTGGCAAGGAACTACCCCCTTAAAGGCTCAAAATTTAAACAAAATGCAAGATAACATAGAAGAAGCAATCAACATACAGCGAGCATCAGTAACACTAGAGTCAACAGTGAATGCAAATACAAACTATACTCTGCCTGTTTACTATGAAGTAGGTAACAATAGTTTAGAAGTGTTTTATTGTGGTTCTAAATTAGAAAAAGGTACAGACTACAACGAAATAGGAAATTCGGGCGAAGTATCTAACACAATACAGTTCTTAGATACGGTCGGAGACTTAGATATGGCAGGAGTAGAAGGATTTGAAAACTTTGAAGAAACTTTAGAATTTGTAGTGAGGGGGGAGTATAGTGCAAGCTAAAAACGAAATGCAAGCAATTAAGAATTTGAGT
>CABUKD010000035.1 GCA_902492105.1 uncultured Clostridium sp. | reverse complement strand
TAGTGGCGGAATAGACATATCTAGTTCGATATTAGATATGGTAAAACTAAACGGCATAAAGTATTGCTAATTATATAGCTAATTTTACAGGTAAATTGGTTATATAAGGTGTAATACAGCTGAATGGTAATAGTAGACGCTAAAGACCATAAATGCTCTTTATATGGAGAGATTAACTTAGTAGGTTCGAATCCTGCGACACTTGTTAGGGCGTGTGAATTGCTGGGTAGCAGGTAAGTTAATCATGCAAAGTGCAAATCTTTACCTACACTGATATATCTCGATTTAGTTTATGTAGTAAAACCACGGTCTCCAAAACCGTAGAAGGTAGTGCAAGTCTATCAATCCTGACCAAAAAGGAGCAAAAGATATGGAACTATGTAAAACATGTAAGAAAACATTGTGCGAGAAGAACATGGAAATAGTAAAGCAAGGTAATCTAGTAACAATACGTTGCTTAGATTATGAGAAAGACGCAAGCAAGATACATGGATATAAGAAGCAATTAAACAGAACAGCAAAGCAATGTGATGCGCTGATGAATCTAAATATATAGAAGGAGCATAATAATGTTTAAATTTAAAATAAACAATACAGAATGGACTATAAAAGAAGTATCAGAAGCAGAGATAAATAATGAAATGAAAAACGATTTTACATTAGGAGTAACTATATATAAATCGCAAGAAATATTATTACTAGAAAATCAAGCTAATTTAATAAAGACATTAAAACATGAACTAACTCATGTATGGCTATATGAATATGGACATGCTCAAAATGATGATAAAAAATACGATTATGAAGACATATGTGAGATAGTAGCAAGTAGCAATGATTTTATTAATGAAGTAATAGAGCAATATAAAAACAAAGACATTGTATTTTCTAAAATTGATTTAGAAAGGATGTATAGACAGCCAGCACAAATTATAGAGAGGAGAAAACTAATGGAAAATGATGACTTAATTGTTTATAACAAAGAAACAAAAGAAGTAATAGCAATAATACCAATTATATCAGGAAACAGACCAGCAGTATTTAAAAAAGGTTATGATTCAATAATAAAAAATTGTAATGAAAAACATCTAATTGGAGATGGAAAAAATATTTATTTAAAGGAAGATTAGTAATGAATATTAATCAAAACATAAATAAATTATTATATGCCTTAAAGCAAAAAGGGCAGATGTATAAAATAAATAGTTTTAAATTTTATAGTGAAAAGAATGATAAATATGCTACTAAATATCAAGTATTAAAAAAGGAATTAGTAGAAGTATATAACGAAGATGAAGAAAAAACAGAATTGCAAGAAAGATATATACAAGAAAAAGAGTGTTATAGCAAAATAGATTTAATGAAATATCTAGCAGAAGAATATAGAACAGAAGAATATAGAATAGGAAGTGAGGCAAGTGGAAGATGACTATAACAAATTAACAGAAAAACAAAAAAGATTTATAGATTATTACATAGAAACAGCAAATGCAACAGAAAGTGCTAAAAAAGCAGGTTATAGTGAAAAAACAGCAAAAAATATTGGTGCTGAAAACTTAACAAAACTTAACTTTTTTATTCAAAAGAAGCTAGAAGAAAAAGAAAATAACAGAATAGCCTCACAAGATGAAGTATTAGAGTATCTTACAAAAGTAATGCGAGGAGAAGAAAAAGACCAGTTTGGCTTAGATGCTTCTTTACAGGACAGAACAAAATGTGCAGAACTTTTAGGAAAGAGATATAGAACATTTGTTGAAAAGAAAGAAGTTACAGGAAATTGTATAGTTGAATTAGTAGATGATGTGAATGAGTAAAGAAAGAATTAGTTTACAAGAAATCGTTGGAAAAGGATATTCTACATTTTGGAACTTTAAAGGCGATGAAATAATAATTCAAGGATCTAAAAGTAGTAAAAAATCAAAAACGGCAGCATTAAGATGGATGAAACTGTTAAAGCAATATCCTAGAGCTTGTTTATTAGCTACAAGAGACACAGAAAAAACAATTCGTGACAGTGTATTTGCCGATTTGAAATGGGCAGCTAAGAAAATAAAAACCTATGATGAATGGGATTTTATTAAAAGTCCATTAGAATCAACTAACCAATTAACAGGTCAGAAGATATTTTTTAGAGGTCTTGATGATTGGCAAAAGATAGCTTCAATCACGATAGATGACCCAAACCTAGTATTATGTTGGGTATGGTTTGAGGAAGCATTTGAAATAGAAAAAAAAGATACTTACGATAAAGTAAGAATGTCTATAAGAGGTAAGATGCCAGAGGGATATTTCAACCAGTCATTAGCTACACTAAATCCTTGGTCAGACCAACATTTCATAGTAAAAAAGATAACTAGTAAATTAACACCTAATGAGAAAATACTTGAAGAAAAAGGCAAACAAGAACTTATAGTAGAAGATGAACAAGAATTTATTTATAACGGTAAAAAAGTAAAAGAAAAAGTAAGTCAACTATTGATGATAACAAACTATAAACTAAATGAATTTTTAGATATAAAAGACTATGCTAGATTTGAGCAAAAAAAGAAAGAAGATTATGAAGATTACAAGACGTCAGGTTTAGGTATGCCAGGAATAAGTAAAGGGCTTATATTTAGGAATTGGCATATTGAAGATACAGAAAAATATAAAAATACATTTGAATTAATAAGAAGAGGTTTGGACTTTGGATATAGTTCAGACCCTTCTGCTTTTTTACAGTTTAATGTGAATTTAAAGACAAAGCAAATAATAGTCTTTGATGAGTTTGGGGCAACAGAACTAACAAATGAAATGTTAGCAAACGAATTAAAGAAAAGAATAGAACCTTATGCATTAATAAAAGCAGATGCAGCTGAGCCAAAGTCAATTGCAGAGTTAAACAATTTAGGAATTAATGCAATACCTGCTCAAAAAGGACCTGATAGCATATTACATGGAATAAAATGGTTAAAAGGTTTTGAAATAATAGTAGATCCTAAATGCAAAGGATTGATACAAGAATTAGGAAGTTATAGATGGAAAGTAGACAAACTAGATAATCCATTAAACATACCAGAAGATAAAAACAATCATTATATAGATGCATTGCGTTATCGGTAGTGATGATTTATATCTAAGAAATTAGGAGGATAACATGGCAATAGAAAGTAGACTAATAAAAGAACTTATAACTGAATTTAATATGTCAGATATAAAAAAGAAAATGTTAGATGGAGAAAGATATTTTAGAGATAAAAATGATATATTAAAAAAAGATTTAAAAACCTATACAGTATTTGACCAAAAAACAGGAAATAAGAAGCAAATAATGAATGAAAATAAATCAGATGAACATTTACCACATGGATTCTACTGGAAACAAGTAAATCAAAAGAAGTCATATATTTGTGGAAAACCAATAACTATTACATATAATATTCCAACTGATAAAGATAAAGATGAAGCAACTAAAAATGCAGAAAAGAAAATTACAAATATGGTATGGAACGTACTGGGACCAAAATTCGAACAACTTATAAAAAACAGAGTAAAAGAAGCAAGCAACAAAGGTAGAGCGTGGTTACATCCTAATTATAGAAATGGAAAATTAGTATTTGAAAAATATCCTAGTGAAGAATGTATTCCGATATATGATAATGAAACCCAAACGTATTTAATAGGTTTTATACATTTTTACACAATACAAGATTTAACAGGAGATAAGTCAGAGGATAGAATATATGTAGAATGCTGGGATGAAAAAGAAGTAAGATATTATATTGAAACCAAAGTAAACAATACAATAATATTTTTAGAAGATGTCACAAAGCCTAGGCCAGAATGTCATTGGTATAGAGAAATATATGATAATGCTTTAAACAATTTAAAAAGAATTGAAAAACATAGTTGGGGAAAAGTTCCGTTTATTGAGATAGAAAATAATGAAGAAAAGATGACAGACTTAGAACCAATAAAGCCATTGATTGATGCTTATGATTTAATTAATAGTAACTATGTCAACACTGTTGAGGATTTAAAAGAAATAATATGGTTAATTAATGGATATGGAGCAGAAGATTTACTTGCATTAATAGAAAATCTTAAAATAAATGGAGTTGCAAGAACGAATGATACAGCAGGAAAAATAGATGCTAAACTGTTAGATATTCCTTATGAGGCAAGACAAACATTACTAAAAGGTTTAAAAGAACTTATTTATGAATTTGGCAGAGCTGTAGATACAAGCAACAAAGATTTAATAGGGCAAGCACCAAGTGGAGTATCATTGGAATTTTTATATACGGACCTTGATATGAAAGCAGATGACATGATAGGAGGACTTACAAGTGCTTTATATGAAATTTTGTGGTATGTTTTGCAAGATTTAAAAATGCAAGGAAAGATACCACAAGAAATAAATGAATTTGACTTCAAAATAGAGTTTAATAAGTCAAGAATATTCAATGAGACAGAAAAAGTAAATACGTTAAATAATGACACAATTTTGAGTACAAAAACAAAATTAGAGAAACATCCTTACTGTGATGATGTTGACGTAGAACTTCAAAGAATAGCAGAGGAAAAAAGAGAAAATATGAAAATGCAAAGTCAAATATTTAATAATAGTGGAGGATTTGAGCCACATAATAATGATGATGACACCAATAAAGAATAGAGGTGTTATTTTTTATGGCAAGAGAACCTATTGATTATTGGGAAAGAAGACAAACAGAATTAATGAAAAGACTTGAAAGAGGTACAGAAAAGACAATAGATAGTCTTATTAAAGCCTATGAACAAGCAACAAAAGATATAAACAAGGAAATATCAAGAATATTTAAAAACTATGCTAAAGATAGTGGATTAAGTAAGGAAACATTAATACAATTATTAAACAAAAAAGAATCAGAAACACATTATAAAAATTTGTTAGAAGTAATAAATAATAATATTACAGATGAAAGATTAAAAAAGAAATTACTTACAAAATACAATGCTCCTGCATATTCATACAGAATTAGCAGATATGAAGCATTGCAGCAAAATATAGACATAGAATTAAAGAAATTAGCAAATATAGAGCAACAAATAACAGAAATAAGGTACGTAGATACAATAAAAGAAGGCTATTATCATACTATATTTGACATTCAACAAGGAACAGGTATAGGTTTTAGTTTTGCACAAATAGATGAAAAAACAATAAAACTATTATTACATGAAAATTGGATAGATAATGCGAATTTTTCACAAAGAATATGGCAAAACAGTGAAAGACTAGGAAATTATTTAAGAACACAACTAACAGCTACTTCTCTATCAGGAAAATCTATAAATAAGATAGCACAAGAATTATCTGAATATATGAACGTAGGACTATATAATGCTACAAGACTTGTTAGAACAGAAGTTAATCATTTTGCAAATGAAGCAGAAATGTTAAGTTATGAAGAATTAGACATTGAAAAATATAGATTTATAGCAACATTAGATAATAGAACTTGTGAACATTGTGCAGAATTAGACAATAAAGTATTTAATGTAAAAGACAGAAAACCACGGAAAAAATTGTCCACCGATACATAGTAATGACAGATGTACAACAGTAGCAGAATTTGATGATGATGATGTACTAGAGGGCTTACAAAGGAGATCTAGAGATGAAAATGGAAGAAGCATATTAGTATCACAAGATATGTCTTATCAACAATGGTATGATAAATATGTGGCAAATAATAATAATATATTGCAAAACAATAAAAATAATGTTAATATTGAGAAAATGAGAGAAAAAGAGGAAAAACAATTGCAGTATATAGGTAAAATAGATAAAAACAAAATTGGAAAATATAAAGATATTGCAATAACAGATGAAGTAATTCTAACGGATGAAAGATTAAATGAACATATATTAAAATATCATAAGAATGAATATGAGCAATTAAGGCCATACATGAAGGATATTATAGAAAATCCAGATTTTATATTGGATGATAATAGAAATGAAAATACCATTATTTTATTAAAGCAAGTACCAGAAACAAAAAAGAATGGCAGAGTAGTTATAAAAATTGCAGTAGCAGAAGATGCAAAACATCCTAAAAATTCGATAATTACTTTAATGAAATTAAATGACAGAACATGGAAACAAACTATAAAAAATAGAGGAAATATTATATTTGACAAAAATGAATAAAAGTGTTAAAATAAAAGTACAATAAAAGTAGGTTGTTTGAAGTGGACAATTGCCATCCACGCACCCTAGTGGTCAAAAGAGATGTAGGAAGTGGCAGACCTACCAAATAACCAAGGCGAAGGTCAATTGGGAGCCATCAAGGTTTGCAGTTGACCGTTTATTATGTTATTAATATTTTATAATTATAAATCAAGACGTAGAAATACGTCTTATTTTTATGCCGTTTATTGTAGTTAGGCATTAAATAAAATAAACAAAAAATACCCATTTGCTTGTGGGAATACAAATAAAGCAACTTTTCGCACTGGTAGCACCAGAATAAAAAAGCTAGAAAGGTAGGACCAATTATGGAATGGTTAAAGAAAATATTAAGCGATGCAGGAATAGAGAATGTAAAGGAGTTAGAAGACAAAATTTCTAAAGAATTACCAAAATATTTTAAACCTGCTAAAGAATTTAATGAAGTTAGCGAAAAATTAAAAACTGCAAATAAAGAGATTGATACATTAAAAGAAACCAACACGAATATTCAAACAGAATATGATAACTTCAAAAAAGGCTCTATAAGTCAAGCTGACTATGAAGCCAAGAAAAAAGAAATAGAAGATAATTCCAAGGCTGAAATAGAAAAAGTAAGACTAGAGAGCAAAATTGATTTAGCAATAAACAATGCTAAAGCAAAAAATGTTAAATCAGTAAAAGCAAATCTTGATTTAGAGAAAATTAAACTAGATGGAGATAAACTTTTAGGATTTGATGACCAAATAGAAGCATTAAAGAAAAGTGATGCTTATTTATTTGATATAGATACCCCTATAAATAAAGGTGTCGAAAATGATGGAGGAAATCCAAGAAAAAATGAAGGTGGAAGTTTAGATGATGACGAATTAGACAAATTGTCAGATGAAGAATACTTTGCTCTTCAAGAAAAAAATAATAAATAGGAAGGAAGATTGAATTATGGGAAACCAATTATTAACTTGCCAAAGAATAGCAAGAGAAGCATTACCAATGTTAGTAAATAACTTAGTAGTGCCTGAATTATTTCACACTGATTATAGCAAAGACTTTGTAAAAGAAGGAGATACAATTCAAGTTGAAAAACCTGCTCAATTTGAAGCCAAAGATTTTAAAGATACTGTAACAATTCAAGAAATTAATCAAAAGAGTGTTCCAGTAGTTATGGACCATATTGCAGACGTATCCGTAGAAATTACATCTAAAGAATTAACTTTAGATAGAGTAGCTTTCAATGAAAAGATTTTAAATCCAATGATGGAAGCCATTGCAGAAAAAATTAATAAAGAAGGTCTTGAAATGTATAAATATGTTTATAAAACATTAGGTACACCAGGGCAAACTCCAGATTCTATTGATGTAATGGCAAATGCGAGAGGATTATTAAATAAAGCAAAAGCACCTATGGCTAACAGATATGCTGTATGGGATCCAGACGCAGACGTAAAATTCTCTACAATAGATGCAATTTTACATGCTGAAAAATCTGGAAGTACACAAGCATTAAGAGAAGGTTCTATTGGTAGAATCCAAGGTTTAGAAAACTTTATGTCTCAACAAGTTGCTGTACATAAAGCAGGAACATTTACAGCTGTAGCGACTCCAAAAGTAAACGCAAAAGCTGTAGTAGGAAGTGAAACTATTGCAATTAAAGGTGGAACAGCAAGTGAAACATTAGTTGCAGGAGATATCTTCAAAATTGGAAATCAACAATATGTTGTTACAGAAGACGCAACAGCAGATACTGGTGTGGTAACTGTAAAAGTATATCCTACAGTTGTTGAAGAAATTGCAGCAGACACAAATGTTGAGTTTATAGATAAAACATCAGGAGGACATGTTGCTAACTTAGTATTTAACAAATTAGCATTCGCATTTGTATCAAGAGCATTAGCATTGCCTGTTGATGGTAGAGATTCTTACGTTATCTCTTATAAAGGATTAAACTTAAGAGTTGTTTATGGATACGATATGAATACAAAGAAAAATATGTTATCTATTGATACTATTTATGGCTTTGCACCATTATATCCATCATTGGCAGCAACAGTACTAGGATAATAAAGGGCAGAGAAATCTGCCTTAATTTAATTATTAGGAGGAAGAATGATGAAATGTCCTAAATGTAACAAAGAATTTTCAGAGCCAATACTTCCTTTGCATATAGAAAGATGTATTGTTGATGAAAATAAAGAAATAAAAAAAGAAACTAAAACTCCTAAAAAATAGGAGGGTAAAATGGGATTATTAGACAAAGTAAAAGAAAGACTTGGTATAACAGACACAAGTCAAGATAAGCAAATACAGGGTTATATTGATGATGTGACTAATAAAATTAAGTCTATTTGCAATAGAATAGATTTGCCAAAAGAGCTTGAATATTTAGTAGTTAGATATGCTATGAATTGTACTGTATTCTATAAGAATGGATATGGTGAAGGAAAGCAAGTTGTTTCTTCAATGACAGATGTTAATCAATCTGTATCATTTAAAGATGTTGGTGCAATTACAGCAGACGATATAAATATGGATAAATACATAGAGAAAAACAAAGATGAAATATCTATGTATGCATATATGAGGTGGTAGTATGAAAATTCCAGATGAGTTTAAACAATCTATTGCTGATACTTTTTATGATAAAGATATAGAAATATGGACCAAAGGAACTACAAGAGATGATGAAGGTTCTGATATTGAAACTGGAAAAGTAGAAAAAATAGATGATTTTAAAGGTAATTTCCAATTTTCTACTAGAGAATATATTCAGCAAGAATATGGCAAAGAAATAGAAGCTAATGCAATAGTTACTTCTAACAAAGCAAATGCTGAAATTGGTAATATTCTAGTATATAACAATAATGATTATATTATAAAAAGCCTAGTCCCATCTGATAGTCATATTACTATTTTAGTGAAAGGGTGATGAAAATGGCTAGTATGCAAGGACTAGATAAATTACTTTCTACTTTATCTGGGTTAGGTGGAGATATGAAAGAAAGTGCTAGAAAAGGTCTTGAAAGAGGAGCAAAGAAAATACAGAAAAATGCCAAGATGCTTACCCCTGTAGACACGGGAAATCTTCGTGGTTCAATAAAAACAAATTCAAACATAAATGCAGAAGGAGCGGAAGCACAGGTATATACAAATTGTGAATATCGGTCCTTATGTTGAGTTTGGAACAGGACAAAGAGGCAGAGAAAGTAATATAGATAGACCAGAAGGAATATCATATAAAGCAGAATATATAGGACAAACTGCACAACCATATATGACACCTGCATATCTTCATGCTAAAAATACAGGAGAAGTAGAACAAGAAGTAATAAAGTCAATAGAATCAGATATAAGAAAATTGGAGAGTGGTAAATAATGATTAATCAAAAGCCTACAGTATATAAAAAACTAAAAGAATTACAAGATGAAAAAGTGGTAAAAGATGTATGCGAAGAAGGAAAACAAGATTGGTCAAAATTACCTTGTATTACTTATATGGAACTAGGAAATGAACCATCTGATTATGGCGATGATGAAGAATATTCAAGTGCATTGGCAATAAAGGCTGATGTATGGGGAACATCGTCTAGTGAAGTATCAAAGATAGCTATCCAAGTTGTAAGCAAAATGCAAGAACTTGGATATGAAAGAGCTTTGTATTTGGATGTAAATGATTCAAACAGTAAACAAAAGCATAAAACAATGCGTTTTGAAAAAGAGGAGTAAAGCTTCTCTTTATTTTTTATATAGAAAGGAGAATTTTAAATGGCAAAAAAATATTTAAAAGGTTTTAGTGGATTAAGAATATTCCCTATCACAACAAACACAGAAGAAAGCTATATTGTTGGAACAATGATTAAAGTTCCTGCAGCTCAAACTATGAGCAAGGATGAGCAGTCAGAGTCAGAAGATATTTTAGCAGATGATGGAATCTGGGATACAGATTCTGATGTAACAGGAGAAGAAGTAACTATCACATTAGCTGAACTATCTAATGAGTTAAGAGCTCAATTAAGAGGTGGAACTTATGACGAAGAAACGAAGATATATTCTTTTAAAAGAGGAGATGTAGCACCTGAACTAGCTTGTGCTTATAGAGGACTTTTAGCTGATGGTACATATAGAATGTGGAAGCAATATAGATTTAAAGTTTCTACAGTTAAGATGGACCTTGAAACTAAAGGTAATGGTAATAGAGCAGGTGTAGAAATTACAGGAAAATTCTTAGATAGAGCTTGCGATGGAAAATTCTATGATATTAAAGATACAGCAACAGGCAATACGGATTTAACATGGCTTGATACAATAGATGCATATCCAGATGCAGACTAATTAAAGAGGACTTTTGGTCCTCTTTAGAATTATTATAAAGGAGAAAAGAAAAATGGCAAAAAGCAATGAAAGTTTAAGTTTAAATGAAACAGTAAAAATGTATGGGGTAGAGATAAGAAAGATGCCTTGTGGCAAGTATTTTGAAGCTCTACAAACTTTAAAAAATTTGCCAGAAGACTTCATAAAAGAGCTTTCTGACAATAAGGAAGATTTTAAATTATCCGAAATGTTAAGTTTAGATAATTTAATAAATTTAATAACTAAATTATTAACGATAGCACCAAAGTTTTTATTTAGCTTTTTGAGTAAATTATTAGATGTAGATGAAGATTACATTGAAAATAAGTTATCCCCAACAGAATTAATTGAAATATGTATAAAATTTTGGGAGATTAACAAACTAGAAAGTTTTTTCGCACTAATGAAGCCGGCAATAAAAAATTTAATGACCCTAACTGGCTTCAAGAAATAATAGTTGTATGTAACAAAATTGGAATATCTAAATCAGAATTATTGAATAATTATTATGTGGATGAAATTCCTATAATATTTGAAAAATATGCAGAATTAAGTAAATCAACCAATAATGATGAAATAGAAGTAACAGCAGATAATTTCTAAAAACTCTTGTAATATTTTACTATCTAGTATAAAATATTAGCAGGAGGGGATAGTATGGATAATGATGATGAATTAAAAAATGTTTTAGAACAACTTTCTAATGAAGAAGAAATACAAGAAAACAATAAAGATGAAGAAAAAACAAAAACTAAAAATGCAGATTATTTAGAAAAAATGGCTTATGTTAATGTTATTCTGTTTGTTATAGGAGCAATATATGTAATAGCAAATAGCTTTGTAGATGAAATGAATTTGATAGGAATAACAATTGGAATAGCAACTTTAATAGTTGGATTTACATTATTTTTCTTACTTAGAACTATTGTAGATATTTATAGAAAGGTAGAAAAATAATGGAAAAAAATAAGAAGAATGATAACAAAATAGTATGGATTATTGGAACAATAGTATTGACTGTAATTTTAATTATCTTCATAGTAGATTTATCAAATAGTAAAAGAGAATTAGATACAGCAGAACTAGAATATAATTTAATACAAGCAGGAAAAGTGAAATCTTCAGACGATGTTATCAATGAAATTGTAGCAATATTAAAGAATAGAGATAAAGAAAAATTAACAAATTATTTAACAGAAGACTTTAGTTATATAAATAATTCTAGATATGAAAGCAAATATATAAATGAATTTTGGAATGATTTACAATATCTTGTTGATAGCAATTATGATATAGAAAAAAGAGAAAACTCTATAGAAACAGAAGAAACTTACTTTATTTATTGGAATACTAATAATTTAGTAACTGATAGGATAGACAATCTTTACTGCTTACAAAAAATAAGAATATATCTTAGAAAATTAATTGAACAAGATCAAATAACATATAAAATTTATAGAATTATTTTAACAGATAATTAATAAAAAAACACTTGCAGAAATGTAAGTGTTTTATTATGCCCAAAAGAGGTGAAATGATGGCAAAAGAAACACAAATTGGTAAGTTAGTCATAGATTTGCAGATAAAAACACAAGCATTAGAACAAGGATTAAATACAGCAAAACAAAAAATAAAAGATTTAGAAAATAGTAATAAATCATTAGAAAATAGCAATAAAAGTTTAGATGCTAGTTTTATTGCAATGTCTGCTAGTATTATTGCAGCTTTACATACTATTGGAACAGCAGTACAAGATGGAATTAATAAATATAATAGTTATAAAAATAGTATGAATGCATTGAAAAAAACAGCAGAAGCAACTAACAATTCTATGAGCGATATACAAAAAACTATAGAAGATGTAAATAAATTAAAATTAATGGATGAAGCTGACCTAAATGCATCAATCAAAAATCTACTATTGTATGGTTATACGGCTGAAGAAGCTGCAGACATATTAAAGGTATTGCAAGATGCAGCAGTAGGAAATAGACAAGAAGCTTATTCTTTATCGGAAGCAGTCAGAGTAACTACAGAACGGTATAAGAATGGAAAATTCTGTTTTGTCTGACGCAGCAGGTGTTCAAAAAAATATATCTAAAATGTACCAAGAATATGCTGCTAGTATTGGTAAAAGTAGTGATGCGTTAACACAAGCTGAAAAGGCTCAAGCAGTATACAATGGAATAATGGATGAAGCGTCTATGTTTACAGGAGCAGCGGAAGAAATGGCAGAAGGTTATCAAGGACAGCAAGCACAATTAAATGCAACTAATTTAGAATTGAGTAGAACTATTGGAGAGAGCATGATACCTGCTATGACTCAATATAGTTCTCTACAATTATCAATAACTAAAGGATTAACAGATTTTATAAAAGAACATAAAAGTGCTACAAGTGGTATAGTTACCTTTACAACAACTTTACTATCAATGATAGTGGCACTAACTGCTGCGAAGAAAGCATATACTGCATACAAAATGGCAGCAGAAGCGGCAAATATGACAACAAAAGCATTTACAGCTTCTTTATTAACAAATCCAATTACAGCAATTGCAGTAGCTATAGCTGCAGTAATTTCATCTATAACAGTATTGAATACTAAAATACAGGAAACAATAGATAAAATGAATGAAATGACTGAAACTTCACAGCAAGTTACAGAATTAATACAAAACTTTCAAGAAAATGATATGACATATACAGAAAGTGAAGCTACTCAAACTAGTGAAATAATAGAACAAACAAAGCAAGAAAACACTGAGCTACAAGAAGAATTAGAAAAAAGACAAAAAATAGTGCAAGAATTAAAAGATGCCATAAATTTTCAAGAAGGATTTGACCCAAATAATATAGGACAATTAGAAAATTTAAATAAACAATTAACTGAAGAAGAAAATATTGTTAATGATTTACAAAAACAAATTCAGGCTTATAATAAAAGAATAGAGGTGTTAAATCAAACATTAGATATCAATTCTACAAAGCAAAAATATGCTACATTAACTAATCAAAAGGCACATAGAGAAACTTTGATAGATATAGCTCAAACTAAAGCAGATATACAAGGAAAACAAACATTATTAAACATATTGAAAAAAGGCAAAACAACAACGGATGAATACACAGATGCAAAAAATCAATTAGTAAAAGTATATCCAGAATTAGCCAAAGTCAATGAAAATACAATAGCAAGTACACAAAAAGCAATAGACG
This sequence comes from uncultured Clostridium sp., assembly GCA_902492105.1. Classification (GTDB taxonomy): domain Bacteria; phylum Bacillota; class Clostridia; order TANB77; family CAG-508; genus CAG-273. Next base: position 5,440 of record CABUKD010000035.1, on the reverse strand, counting down.
CAGAGAGTGCAGCAGCAGATGCAGAATGGGTAAATGCACAAGTAGCAATACAAGCTAGTATGTTAGAAGTTTCAGCAATGATGTCAAACAGTGAACAAATTCAAAAAATTGCAGCATATACTAAACAATCAGTAGAAGAAGTGACAGCATCGCTACAAAATCAAATTGATATATTAGCAAATTTGGCAAAATTAACACCTGACGATTTCAAAGGAAGTGTAACAACAACTTATGTTCCTAAATCATATAGAAGTTCTAGTTCTTCTAGTGTATATCAAAATAAAGCGTTAGATAACTATAAGGCACTGATAGAATACAAAAAATCATTGGACCAAATTAGTCTAAAACAAGAAATTTCTATGTATCAGAAAGCATTAAATAGTTATGCAAAAACTACAGAAGAAAAAAGAGAATTAAGAACAAAAATATATGAATTAAATAAAGAACTAGCACAAAAAGAAAAAGAGTTGCTAGATCAGCAGACAGAGGATTACGAAGCATACATTCAAGATCAGATAAATAATAGGGGTGCAGCTTATGACGTAAAAGAACAAACAAAAGATTATGATGCTATTATAAAAATGCATAAAAATTATTTAAATCAAATAATGAAAGATGAAAGACTATCTCTAGATGAAAGAAAAGAGTTATACAGAGAAGAGCTACAAACGATTAGAGATTATGAACAACAAAAACGTGATTTAAGAGTAGAAAGTATAGATAATACGGTTTCTCAATTAACAGATGCTATCACAAAACAATTAGAAGAAATGCAAGAAAAAGACAAAGAGATGATAGATAAAAATCTAGAAGAAGTAGAAAAGTGGAAAAATGCTCGTATTGATGCAATAAATGAAGAATATGATACAAGAATTGAAGCTATTGACAAAGAGTTAGAAGCCTTAAATAAAGCTGAAGAACAAAAATCGAGAGATGAAGAAGACGCAGAGTATGAAAAGAAAAAGAAACGTCTAGAAGATTTAATTGCATTTGAACATGATGCTACAAATAGAGCAAATTATCAAAAGCAATTAGATGAATTAATAGCAGATTATCAAAAAACTCTAAATGAGAGAGCATTGCAAGATAAGAAAGATACATTAGAAGAACAGAAAGATAAAATACAAGAAGAACAAAACGCACAAATTGAAGCTATTGAAAATGAAGCAGAAAAAAGAAAGGAAAGTTATGAACAACAACTAGACGAGTTAGAAAAATATTATGATGAACAAATAGACATGGCCCAAGAAACAGCAGAAAAAATGTTGTTGAATGTGGAAGACAATCAAAAACAAATTCTTAATTTGTTAAAAAATTATGGAGATGCTTACGAAATTACAGGACAATCTTTAGGAGAAAAGTTAGCACAAGGAATAAATGAAGGAGTTGCTAATAATATACAAAATGTAATACAGAAAATACAAGATACAATAGATACTAATATAGAAAGCAAAATAAAAGAATGGACCAAAGGTTCTTATTCATATAATGCAGGAGCAAATAAACCACAAGTAACAAGTAAAACAATTAATGTATATCAAACAAATAACATAGAACAAAATCCAGAATTACCAAGTGAAACATATAGAAAACTAAAAAATATAGATGAGCAACTAGCAGCTCAATTAGTAGGAATTTAGGAGGTGTGAGATGCAAAAACTAGAAATAATTAATTTAGGTTTAAATGAAAGTTTATTATTAAATGATAAAGGTACAGATACAGAAGATATTTTGTTATCTCACATTGAAGGTCTTGGGCATCCAGGAGCAACAAGTCAAAAATCTCAAGGTGTATCACAAGATGGAGAAAATGCAGAAGATGCCTTATTAGACCCACGCAATATAAAGGTAGATATAACAATAAGAACAAAATCAAGAGAAAAATTATATGAATTAAAAAGAAGAATATATCGTATTATCAATCCAAAGACATACAACAAAAATACTAATAAAAGAGGAGAACTACTTTTATATTATACAAATGACTATAAGAAATATCGAATTTATGCTAGAGTAGAAGATAGTGTAGACTTTAATGCAAGATTTATGAATCATGACAAAGCTACAATATCTTTTTTATGTGTAGATCCTTATTTTTTAGATGCAGAAGGTACAAATATAGATATAAAATCTGTAAGAGGTGGCCTAAAATTTCCATTAGTTCTACCAAACCACTTTGCACTAGTAACATTTTATAAAGAGATAGAAAATTTAGGCGATGTAGAAGCACCAATTCAAATTGAATATACTGGACCTGCTACAAATCCAATTATAACAAATGAAACAACCGGTGAATATATAAAAGTTAATATGGAAATTGGAGAAAAAGAAAAATTAGTAATTAATACTGCAGAAGGTCAAGAAACTGTGAATCTTATAACTCCACACGAAATAAAAGATGTTTATAATAACATTGATTTAAATAGCACATTCTTTAAATTAATAGTAGGAAAAAACCTTATAAAATATAGTTCAGATGCAGAAACCTCAAAAGATAGTGTAAGAATAATTGATTACAGTAATAAGTATGTGGGGGTATAGAAAATGAATTGTATAGAAATCATAAACACAGATTTTGAACTTTTGCGGAATTATTACTAATTATGAAAGTTTGATTTGTACATGGAACTATTTTGAATGTGGAACTTTTGAACTTACTATTAATAAAAATAAAGCAAATACAGAAAAGTTACAAAAAGATAATATGATTATTGTAAATAAGAATGACGAAAAAATATTATTAATTGAAAAAAGAGAAATTACATCAAGCAATAATAGTAAAACTTTAAAAGTAACAGGAACTTGTATTAAGGGAGTAACTAAAAGAAGAATAATAGCAACAAATGGATATGATAGAGTAACAGAAACGCAAGCAGAAAATATAATGAAACATTATCTAAAAAATCATATAGTAGAAAGCTATTATGATACTATAAGAACTCCAGAAAGAGATATTTCATGGATAAATATTGCACCAACGCAAAACAGGGGAATAAAAACTGTATGGCAAGCAAGATTAACTAATCTACATGATGAAGAAAAACATATTGCTGAAGATACAGGAATGGGTTGGAAAGGTATATTAGATAGAACAAATAAGTGTATCAATTTTGATTGTTATGAGGGAACTGATAGATCAATTAATCAACTAGGAGATGGGAATACTTATGAAGAACTAGAAGAATATATACATCAACAATTAGAACAATATACACATAGCCAACTAGAAGGAAATAAAAAAGTACCGTATATTATTTTTTCCGAAAAAAAGAAAAACTTACTAAATGGAAAGGTCACAGATGACAACACAAATTATAAAAATGTGGCTTATGCAGCGGGAAAAGGAGAAAATGAAGATAGACTTATTACTGTAATAGGAACAGCTACAGGCTTTGATAGAAGAGAAGTATATGTTGATTTAAGCAATATAGAAGACCCAGACGAGTTGAAAACAGAAGGACAGAAGAAGTTAGATACATACAAAACAATTAAATCAGTTGAGGGGAAAATATATCAAATTCCTAATATGGAATATGAAAAAGATTTCTTTTTGGGGGATATTGTTACGGTAGAAAGTGATGGAGTTTATGAAGATAAACGTATCATCCAAGCAAAAGAGATATACGAAAGAAATAATATAACAGTTGAGTTGGGATTTGGAGATAAAATACCAAGTCTAGCAGAACAAATAAAAAAATTAACACAAAAACCTATATTATAAAATATAGGTTTCATTTTGTGGGAAAGGAATAAAAATGGCAGATATTATATTAGAGAGCTTTCCATTTGATGCAATGGAAGTTTTAAATGAAGAATCAAGTCAGATGGAACCAGATAGACAGTATGCAGCAGAGGTTTTTAGGCGATATTTTAGAATGTTTTTAAGTAATGGAGTTTATTTCGGAGATTACAAGAACTATGGCGAAAATAGCATGAAAGTAACAGCAGACGGAGGGATGAATGTAAGAGTCGCTAAGGGAGCTGGATTAATAGAAGGTGCAGATTATGAGAATATAGAGGAAAGAATTATAACACTAGAAAGACCTGTGGCAAATACAAGAGTGGATAGAATTGTAGTACAATTTAATTCTAGTTTGGACACAAGAGCAACTAAACTAATAGTGAAACAAGGAAATGGACCTACACCAGCAACGCTACAAAGAGATGAAAATATTTATGAAATATGTATTGCAGAAGTTACTACTAAAAGTACAAGCAATATAACAGCGGAAGATATTGTGGATAAAAGAATGAATAAAGATGTTTGTGGAATAGTAAATTCTCTTATTAGTGTTGATGGAGAAGAACTATATCAAGAATTTCAGGACTATATTGGAACCATTTCGGATAATTTGATGCTAAAAAATCAAGATAATACATGTACTGGAAAAATTACTGCCTTGGGAGGTTTAGAAGGAGATTTAACAAGTATTAAAACATTAACGGGAACAATAACGGTCGATGATGTTGGTTGTCATATAAACTATCCTGAAGGTTTTAATAAGGATAATTGCACAATAATTGGTTTTATATCTAGAAATAAGACAGAACACCCCAATGATTGGTTTACTCTAGTCCCAAGTTATTTACCAAACTCAACGGGGCAAAGTTTTGGAAATAATTTATATGCAGTTTTAGAGGCAGATGCCATAAAAGTTTATCCAATTATGAGCTTAGAAACGGAAGATTGGGTTATTGAATTTAAACTTACGCTAATGAAGATATAGGAGGTGATGAACAATGCCAGACTATACACAGTACTATAATTTAATTAAACCTAAAAAGGGAGAAAATTATGATGTTGATGATACAACATGTACAAACATGGATATTATAGATACACAATTGGCTAACAAAGTAGAAAAAGTACCAGGAAAAGGATTATCAACAAATGATTTTACAAACAATTATAAAAATAAAATAGACACATTACAAAACATATATAGATTTATGGGAGCAGTAGATACAGTTTCAGATTTGCCAACTACTGGACAAAAAAATGGAGATGTTTATAATGTTAAAAGTGAGAATAAAGATTATGCTTGGAATGATAGTACACAACAATGGGTAGAGTTAGGAAGTGCAACTAATTTAGATAATGTTGCAACAAAAGACGAAGTAGATATACAGCGAGCAACAGTAATACTAGAGTCAACAGTAAATGCAAACACAAACTATACAATACCTCTAAATTACCAAGTAGGTAATAACAGCTTAGAGGTATTTTATTGTGGTTCTAAACTAGAAAAAGGACAAGAATACAACGAAATAGGAAACGCAGGCGAAGTATCTAATGTAATACAATTCACAGAGTCAATAGGTGACTTAGATATGTCAGGAGTTGTAGGCTTTGAGAACTTTGAAGAAACATTAGAATTTGTGGTAAGGGGGGAGTATAGTGCAAGCTAAAAACGAAATGCAAGCAATTAAGAATTTGAGT
>CABUKD010000034.1 GCA_902492105.1 uncultured Clostridium sp. | reverse complement strand
AATGACACGCTTTTCTATAGCAAAAGTTAAAAAAACGGTACAAACGAAAAAATTCAAAAATGAAAAACTTGAATCTTAAACCAATATACTATAAAATAGATGCATATAAAATAAGGAAAAAATTATTTGAAAAAGAAAGGAGAAAAGTTATATGAGTAATCAAGCAGATTGTTACAAAGTTGTCTTTTGTGAGAGTTCAAATATAAATAAAGGAGTTGAAGCTATTGTAAAAAATGTAAATCAACTATGCTGTAAAGGCTGGAAAGTACAGGGAGGAATTTCTACAATAAAAACTGGACCAGATTCCTACAAATTTTTTCAAGCAATGATAAAAGACGAATAAAGACACAATTGTAAAAACATAATCTCTAATAGACCAGCAATCAACTAATTATCAAAATGGAGTATAAAATGGAAAAATTAGATGAAAAATTATTAAAATATTGTGGAATATATAAAATACATCCAACCTATGAAGACACTAAGAAAGTTTTTATAAAGAAGCAAGAATTAGAGAATTTAACAGGTTTGAAAATAGAAAGAATCTATGTTTATGGAGATAGTTATTGGGGAAAAGATGACACCTACCAAGATCCTTTCTATTGTTTTTTAGTGGATGAAAGATTAAAAACAATAGACAAAGTAAATGGACTTGTTAGAGAATATGTAGAAGAAAAAAATGATGCTTGTATTCTTTTTTGGAGCCTTTGTCAATTTGAAAAAAGAAAGCAGTCGAAAGCAGAATTAGATTATTATATAGCTAACTATGGGTATTTACTTTATGATTCTAAAAAAGAAGTAGAAATTGATGAAAGAATTAAATCTAGTCAATATTCAGCTACCATGAGTGAATTTACTAAGTATAGGAGATATTATCAATCAAATGAAAAAGATGTATTCATGAAGCAGTTATTAGAAATATATATATTAAAAATTGGCTATTATGTTGATTTAACTGACTTAACAGTAAACGACTTAATGGAGTATATTAATTATATAAGTAATGATAAAAAAATAATAGAGCTTTTAGCAAAATATGTAAAAGAGCAAGATACTAAAGTAAAAAAAGAAATGTGTAATGAATTGGAAAAATATATTACAACTATAAAACAAGAAAAAATCAATTTTAAAATTCCAAACAAGCCAACTATGCAAGTATATGAAAAAAAGAAAGCAGAAAGGGAACAGCAAGGGGTATTAGATATAAAAACTCTAACAAAAGAAGATGAGTACATCATGTATATTCTTGAGGGAAAATTTACTTCTGAAATTGCCGAACTTTATGGTATAGAACCTTCAGAAATCACCAAGAAAAATAATGGATGGCAAATAAGAGTAAAAGAAGGAATTATTTCTAGTGACGAATTTTTCAAAACCATTTCTAATTTGGCAATCAAATCTGTTTATACAAATCAAGAAGCAATATCCAGTATTCAAAATAAGGGACTTTTAGCATTTGAAAAATGTATAGATCCAATTTTAAGATTTATGGAATTGGGTGAAACCTATTTGCTAAAAGAGTTTTGGAGATTTACAAATTATGCAAGAAATGCAGAAGAAATTGACATTTTAGGTAAAACTGGTGGAACATGGTATAGAGCTGCATTGGCAACCAATTTTCTTAAAAATAATGGATTAATAGAAGAAGTAGAGTTTAAAAAATATAGGATTACCAAACTAGGAAGAAGATTAATAACAGATCAATTGTATGAAACTAATACAATTGATTTACTATATATCTTAGAAGAATTAAGACATATAAATCTTTTAGGAATTGATTATATTTTAACAGATAATTTTGTACAAGAAGATGATAGAAACAGAGCAATACTAACAAATTATGAGCAGCTATATCAACAACAAAAAGAAATGAACAACACCAATGTAAAACAAGAAGAAGAACAAGCAGAAAAAGAACTAGAGAAGGTAAGACAAAAAGAACTAGAAATAAACAGTTTAGAAGTTCCAGATAAAATACAGGCAAATTGTAAAATAGAAGCATATGTAAAAAGCGTTGGAAAAAGGCAAAAAATAAATGAGAAAAAAGAAAAGAAAACAAAAAATAAAGTAGAAATTTCGGATCAATCAAAATCAACATTAGGAATAAAGGGGGAAAAATATATTTATCAAAATCTGGTTGGGGAGAATACCAATCTATTGAAACAATTAGGTATTAGCAAAGAAGACTATGAACAAATTATTTTTTATAATATAAACTATACTCAACTAAAAGAGGATTTATCTGTTGGTCACGGATGTGACATAGAAATCATATAAAAAAATAAAGAACATCTATATTTGGAAGTAAAAACAAGTTATGATGCCTTGGATTATTATTCTATGACATGTAATGAATATAGATGTAGTATGGAAAATCAAGATAAATATTTTGTTATAAAAGTAAGTAATTTTAAATATATCCAAAAAGATGAAAGTAAAATTAAAATTACTATTATCAAAAATCCATATAAAATTTTTATGGAAAATACGGATATATTAAAGAACATTACTTTCTTTTAAAATAGCGGTTGCTCTTCTATATCATAAATTTTACAATAATATTTACAAAATGGTATCATTTACCCAAATTTATCTTTAGAAAAAGAATTAATTGGTAAAAGAGAAATATAACACTATGTTGTATACAAATAATTCATGTGATAAGATAATAAAAAATCACATGGTAGGTGAAAAAATATGAATATTAGTACGAAATATCATATCCCAGCAAGAGAACTAGATTTTGTAAATATTAATTTATCTGGAGATAATCAGCTTTTTATAGATCCATTAAAATTAAAAAAAGAAAATAAACCTTTACATCAAAAAGCTTATCAAGAAGTAAATTATTTTATGCAAAAATTACTTAACTTAGCAAGAGAAAGAAAAATAGAAGAAATAAATCAAATAATAGAAAATTTATATGAAAGAAATGAAACAAAATTAGGATATTCTCTTAGAACAAAACATGGAAAAAGCTTTGGTGAAAATGGAGGAAAAATTTTATTTCATACATTAGCCAAAAGTGAAATGATTTTAGCTGGTTTAGTAGAAGACATTTTTGATTGTATTATTATGTTGCCAAATATTGGGGAAGATAAAGTATCTGATTTAATTACTACTATTATCTTCTTGGACTTAGTGGAATATACGAAACAACAATGTCAAAAATATAACATCCCAACAAGACAAGTAGAATTAGAAAAGCTATGTTGGAATGCACAAAAGGAACAATGGGAAAAAGTAATTACGGAATTACCAATTCATTGCAAAACACCAATCGTATTTATTCCAAAAAGTATGGTAAGTAGAAAAGTAGAATTTTCTTATGAACAATTATATAGACAACTTATTATTCCTTTTTACAAACAAAGAGAATTAGAAGATCCAGAAAGCAAATTAGTATTCCATTATAAAAATGGCAGAAATCAAGTAAAAGGAAATGAACTTAGAAAATTATACCCTTGTACCAAATATGTTATTTTAGATTTTGTAAAAAAATATGATTCGTTATATCGAGAATATAAGAAAAGAATTATTGATTAATAGTTCCATTTGAAAATTGGTTACATTCACAATGATTAAAATAAATGGTATATATTCTTTTTATTTGCGTCCCCCAACTACATAAGAAAGTGTATTTGAAATTTTATTTATAAAATTTCAAACACTTTCTAATTTGTTGGTCCCCACCTTAAGACTTCAATAAAAAGAATATATACCATTTATATAAAATATTATTATTGTGAAAGTAACTAATTTTAATTTAATCTTCACAATTTTGTCGAAATTTAGATTGACTATTTTTTTATGGAAATATATAATAAAAGCAGAATTGATAAAATAAAAAAAGGAGGCTGATATATGCTAATAGAAGTACCAGAAAAGGTAGCCAAGATGACAGTGGTAAAAAGAGATGGAAAAAAAGTAGAATTTAATGGCGCTAAAATTGCGTTAGCAATACAAAAAGGTTTTTGGGATATTACAGGCAATGAAGATGTTTCTAATGCAAAATATAATGAAACTGATATTAATAAAGTATATAGCAGAGTACTTGGTCGAATTGAAAAACGAGAAACGGAAAGAATAAAAATAGAAGAAATACAAGATTTAATAGAAGAAGAATTAAAAAATAGTGGATATCAAGATGTGTATGAAGCCTTTTCCAGTTATCGTGAGAAAAGAACACAATCTAGACAATTGTTTTTTGACGAAAAAAAACAACATAAATTTTTAAAAGCTTTAGAGGATTTAGGACTAAAATCAGCCAATGGGGAAGAAAATAAAAATAGGCAAACTTCTATGGAAACGATGCTTCAATATGGTAGCACTATTTCTAGACAATTTGCAATTACCTATTTAATGAAAAAGAAATTTGCACAAGCACATGAAAATGGAGATATTTATATACATGATATGGAATTTTTACCTATGGGAACAACAACTTGTTGCCAAATAGATCTTTCCAAATTATATGAAGATGGTTTTACAGTAGGAGAAGAAAAACTACAACCACCTGAGAATATGATGTCTTATAGTTTGCTTGCTTTATTAGCAATACAAGCAAATCAAAATGACCAACATGGAGAACAAAGTATTCCAGCTATTGATTTCTATATGGCTCCTGGAGTTTTAAAAACTTTTAAACAACAATTAAAACAAATTATTTTTGATTACTTAGAATTAACGGATTTTGATAAATTTATTGCCATTAATGGAATCGAAAGAGAAATTGAAAAAATAAATACGATTCAACTAGAAAGCAATATTTTTGATAAATATTGTAGAGAATCAGAAGAACTAAAAAGACTTTTTAGAATTTCTTATCAAAAAGCAATACAGAAAACCAATGCTATTACATATCAAGCAATACAATTTTTTATAGAACAATTAAATACCATTCATTCAAAAACAGGTGCACAAATTTCAAAAACATCTATTAACCTTGGAACCGATACCACTCCAGAGGGAAGAATGATAATAAAAAATGTTTTAGAAGTTCTTAAACAACAAGCAGAAAATCATACAATTTACAATTACCCTATTGTTATCTTTAAAGTAAAAGAAGGTATCAATACTAAAAAAGGAGAACCTAATTATGATTTGTTAGAATTAGCTTGTGAAACATGTTATAGAGGAGCACATATTCATTTTTCCTTCTTAGATGCATCATTTAATAAAAAATATTATCAAAAAGGAATGCATCAGACAGAAGTAGCTTATATGAACTGTTATGTAAGAATATTAGAAAATATGGTAGACTCTAATAAATCAATTTCGGAAGGCAGAGGAAGTTTAACTTGTACTTCTATTAATTTACCAAGAATGGGAATCAAACATGGTATTATTTCAAACCCAAAAGTGAACCTAAAAGCATTTTTTACAGAATTAGAGGAAAAACTAGATTTGGTAAAAGATCAATTATTAGAAAGATTTGAAGTACAATGTAAGAAAAAATCTTTTCACTTTCCATTTCTATTAGGACAAGGAGTATGGATGGACAGTGAAAAGTTAAAAGACACCGATAACTTAAAAAAAGTACTAAAACAAGGAAATTTAAATATTGGTTTTATCGGACTAGAAGAATGTTTGAAAGCATTAACAGGAAAGTATCAAGAAGAGAGCGAAGAAGCACATAAATTGGGAATTAAAATTGTTAAATTTATGAGAGAAAAATGTGATGAATATTCTAAAAAATATAATTTAAATTTTACTTTAATAGGTACTTCAGAAGAATTGCTAGTTGGTAAATTTATTAAATTAGATCAAGCAATTTATGGAAAATTAAATGGAATTACTGATAAAGAAAATTATACCAATTCTTTCCATGTACAGCCAAAAGCTAAAATATCAGCTACAAGAAAAATTGATTTAGAAGCTCCTTATCATACTTTAACAAATGGTGGACATATTACTATTGTAGAAGAAAATGGTAATTCTAGTGATTACCTAAAAATGATTCAAATGATGCAAAAAGCACAAATTGGATATGCAACTATAAAAAATAGAGAAGGGTAGAAAAAATATGAAGAGAAAAATAATAATTAGTTTTTTATTAATTGTATTAACAGTTATTTCAATATTACCAACCATTGTTACAGCATCTAATACAAGTAACACAATACAAGAAACCCTAAATATTAATTTAGACGATTTAAATGCAAAGCCAGAACCGAGAGATCCAAGAGGAACTATTGCAATTATAATTGTATTAGTTACTATTGCTATTATTGCAGTATTAGTTAGTTGGTGGTATAGAACAAACTACTAAAATAGGGAGAAAAGAAAAAATGTCAGAAGAATTTGATAGTAAAAAAGCAGGAGACAAGTCATACGTGCTAGGCAAAGTAAAACAGGATGGAAAATTGCTTGACTTAGCTTCTGAAAAATTAAAAGATGATGAAGAAGTAGCTATGGCTGCTGTTGAACAAAATCCAGTTGCCTTAGAATTTGTAAGTGAACGCTTAAAAAATAATCCAGAAATTGTAATGCAGTCTGTTAAAAGAGTAGGGTGGACGGCATGTTATGCTAGTGAAAAATTGCAGGCAAATAAGAATATTATATTAGCAGGAGTAAAAGTAGATGGACAAATTTTGTATTATGCTTCCAAAGAATTAAGAGATGATGAAGAAGTTGTTTTAGAAGCGGTAAAACAAAAAGGACTGATTTTAAAATATGCAAGCAAACGTTTAAGAGCCAATAAACAAATAGTAATGGCTGCTATTATACAAGATAAAAGAGCAAAAGAATATATTTCTTCTGAAGAATTAAAACAAAATGCAGATATACAAGCAATTTTAAATCCTCCACAAGAATAAGAACGTAAAGTAATTAATCTAATAAGAATTTGTCCTAAAATATCATAATATATAAAATTAAAGTAGCAGAATTGTCTTTTTCAATTTTTAAAACCTTTCCCCTTTTGGACATCTGTAACTTGGCATAAATGCCTCTAACAGATGCCACAAAGGTCACCCACGCAAGGCTCTAAAAATTTCAAAAGACAATTCTGCTACTTTCTTAAAATAAATTTAATTCAATTTTAGGACAATCCATTTTAAATTAATAGTATAAAAAGTAAAAAACGTTGAACAATAAGTAATGGTGATAAAAGTGAAAATATCTTGGATTAAGTATGAAAAAGATAAAAAGAGTTTTCGCCTGCCACAAGCTTTAGGGTTTGACGTTTTTTTATTGGATGATTTAGAAAAAACAGATGAAACGATGAAAAAATTGATACAGCAACATTATGATACCATTGTTTTATCAAATGAAGTAGCAGGTTTTTCGGAAGATATTATTAAAAAGTATCAAAAAGATAAAGATATTAAAATAGTCATTTCCTTGGACAAAGATTAATATAATAGCAAATAGCATATATAATGTAGAATATATGAAATATACTGATTTTGAAAGGAAAAATGACCATATGACAGATTACTTATTTGTTTGTATTGGCACAAATAAAATAATATCCGACTCTTTTGGCCCTAGAGTAGGGGAAAAGTTAAAAGTAAAGTTATATCAATATCCAACAATTCAAGTCTTTGGAACCATGGAAAATCCTATTCACTTTCAAAATGCGAAAACTTTTTTAGAACAACTTAATTTAACAAAGCAGGAAAAAATTATTATTATAGATTCAGCCTTAGGAAAAGAAAAAAACATAGGAAATAGCTATGTGAACTTTGGTGGGATAGAATTGGGAAAAGCTTTTGGAAAAAGCTTTTATTTTCCTGCCTATATGAATATAAAAACGGTAATTGGTAATGAACATAGCTTTTTGCAATGGAATGTAAAACAAATTGATCTATTAGCAGAAAAAGTGGCAAATAAAATTACACAAGTGGTAAGTAGTGTATTTTAGTATAATTTAGGGCAAATTCGTAAAAAAACTATCTTTTACTTTTTCTAAAAAAGAAAAACTTTCTGTATAAAACTTGGGAAAAATGGAAAAAATGAAACTATCAAGAAAACAAAAGCAAAGGTACAAATAAAATGGTATCTTAAGTTGAGAAGGTTATCTATCTATTTGTACCAAAGAGAAAGGAATGATAGTAAAAATGGATACAAGTAATTTAAAGAATATAGTAGTTTTAAAAGATTTGCCTTCTAATCTAGTAGAAGAAGCAATTGTAGTTTTAAAAGAAAACCAAAAAATACAAAAAATGCAATTAGTAGACCAAGAAAAAAAGAAAAAAGAAGTAGAACAATTACCTAAAAATTGGGTGCAAAAAGGTGAAAAAAGTTCAAAAGATAATAGAAATCAAACAGATAATAAAAACTCAAAAGATTATATTATTAAAGAAGCACAACTATTAATTGCAGATTATATTTCAAAAATTGAAAACAAAAATCGAAAAGAAAGTCAATCTTTTCAAGATTTAAAGAAAAAATGTAAAAAACTAAAAATAATGAATAGCGTATTAGGAGCTGGCTTTGCTATTAGTACAATTTTATGTTTTTTACTATAACAAAATTTTCTTTATTAAAAAAGAATAAAACATCTCTTCCAAACATATACATGAAGCAGGAAACTACAAAGGAAGAGGTGTATTTTTGTGGAAAAAACAATTTCTCCGGAAGAAAGAATAAGAAGAGCAGAAGAAATTTATTATCGTAGAAAATTAAGAAGTAATAATGTACGTATGTCAAGTTCGCAAGTAAAAGAAGAAAACGGACCAAAACAATTTTCTTTATATAAAAAAATGGTTTTGCAAATTTTAATTTGTATTTTAATTTATCTTATATTTTCTTTAATAAAAGAAGCTAATTATCTATTTTCTGAAGATGTTATTAATAAAACAAAGGAACTGTTAAGTACAGATATGAATTTTCAGACTATTTCTAGTCAAGTAGGACAGTTCTTCCAAAACAATCAAGATAAATGGAATTTTTTTAGTAACTGGTGGAACGGAAATCAGGGAGATGGCCAAGAGCCAACTAACACACAAAATGAGCAACAAAATGTGCAAGGACAAAATCAAAATAATGAGCAAACAGAAAATGTGGAACAAAATATCAATAATGAAGTGGAAAATCAAGAGCGGGGAACAAAGTAACCAAAAAACCAGCAATAATGAGTCAACAGGAATAGGCGGTGGAGAAGACGAAACCATACAAGCTTCAGCAGAAGGTGCTAGTAACAAAACACAAATGGAAATAGATGCAGAATATATTAAAGAAAATTTCAAGTTGCAACTTCCAGTAGAAGGAGAAATAACATCTCCTTATGGAAAGAGAGAGCCAACAGACATCATAACAGAAAACCATCAAGGAATAGATATAGGAGTAGTAACAGGAACAACGATTGTAGCTGCTATGGAAGGAACCGTAAGTTTAGTTTCAGATGAAGGAAGCTATGGAATACATGTAAAAATTGTAAATAAAGATGTTACTACCATTTATGCACACTGTAGCAAAATTTTAGTAAAAGAAGGAGATACTATAAAAAAAGGACAAAAAATAGCTTTATCTGGTAACACTGGTAATACTACAGGACCCCATTTACATTTTGAAATTAGAAGAGAAAACAGAACCGTGAATCCAGAATTAGTTTTAAACTGGAAGTAAAGAAAATTTCAGTAGAAAAGTAAAAAGCTAAACAGTTAAAGGAAACAAAAAGATAAAAAGAGTAGAGGAGAAAATATGAGTATAAAAATAGATTTAAAAATTTTTTTATTTGCCATTTTATTCTGGATTACCAAACAAATTGAACTCTATGCTCTATTAATGGCATTTGCCTTTTTTCACGAAATAGGACATCTTGTTTGTGGACTTATCATTGGTATAAAACCAGAAAGTATAAAAATTAATCCATTAGGATTCCAAATTCAGTTTCGCACACCTGTAGAAGATTATAATAAAAAAATAAAAAATGGAAATGAGCAATGCATGAAAAAAGTAATGATAGCATTAGCAGGACCTCTTATTAACATTTTTATGATAGTAATTTGCTTATTTTTACCACAAAGCTTTGAACCTGCTAAAACAACTATCATTTATGCTAACTTATTATTAGCCATTTTCAATTTACTTCCCGTTTACCCATTAGATGGTGGAAGAATTTTAAAAGAAATTGTACATATTTTTAAAGGAAACAAAAAATCTTATGAGGTTGTAAATACAGTTTCAAAAATAGTAGTTATTACTTTAACAGTAGTAACTAGCATTACCATTTTATTTATTCATAACATAGCACTTTTGCTAATTCTTGCTTATTTATGGTATCTGATGATACAAAATGAAAAAAGATATCATATAAAAAAAGTAATGTATGAGCAAGTAAAAAAAGTTTAAATCCCTTGCACTTTCTTAATAAATGTGCTATAATCAAATACGTTAAATAGGAAATTAATTCCTTACTTGCAGTAAAATGCAGGTTATAATCCATAAGGAGGTGAAAAATAATGAATAAATACGAAAGTGTTGTCATTATTGATCCATCTGTAGACGAAGAGAAAGTAAAAGAACTATCTCAAAAATTCACAGACTTAATCAATAAAGACGGAAAAGTAGAAAAAGTTGAAGAACTTGGTAAAAAAAGATTAGCTTATGAAGTAAAGAAAAACAAAGAAGGATACTATGTAGTACTTAACTTCGAAGCAAACCCAACTCTAATTGCAGAATTAGAAAGAAATTACAGAATTATTGACGAAGTAATTAAATTCATTACAGTAAAGGCAGAATAATAGGAAAAGCTAAGCAAAACATAAGAAAAAGCAACGGTAGAAAAACAAAATAAAAAGTAGAAATAAAAGAAAAAACATAAATTGAGGGCCTTTTTATATAAGAAAGGTAAGGTGCAATTACATGAACAAAGTAATTTTAATGGGTCGTTTAACAAGAGATCCAGAAGTAAGGTATACACAAACTAATAACACATTAGTTGCTTCTTTTAGTCTAGCAGTCAATCGTAGATTTGTAAGACAAGGAGAAGAAAGACAAGCAGACTTTATAAATATTGTTGCATGGAGTAAACTTGGTGAATTCTGCAGCAAATATTTCAAAAAAGGTCAACAAGTTGGTATTATAGGAAGACTTCAAACAAGAACTTGGGATGATGACCAAGGTCAAAAACATTATATTACAGAAGTAGTAGCAGAAGAAGCATATTTTGCAGATAGCAAAAGAGACCAAGATGCAGGAGCAGGTAGTTTTGATGCAACATTTGGAACAATGCCTTCTAACAATGCTACGTCAGATTTTGAAATTTCTTCAGGAGATGACCTTCCATTTTAGTTATCATACGCAAAGAACACTTAAAATTATACAGTAAGGGGGAATAAAGATGGCAGACAAGAAAGTAAATAAAAGAAATAATAGAAACAATGATGAAGATTATAATCCTAGATTTAGAAAAGTAAGAAAAAAAGTATGCCCATTATGTGCAGATAAAAATCTAAAACTAGATTATAAAAATGCAGAACAATTAAAAAAATTCATTAATGATAAAGGAAAAATACTTCCAAGAAGAGCAACAGGAGCATGTGCAATTCATCAAAGAGATATTACTCTAGCAGTAAAAAGAGCTAGACAAATTGCAGTACTTCCATATACTCAAGACTAGAAGTAATTTTATTAAAAAAGTAAATGATTAATTAATGTCCTAAATTCTATTTTAGGGCATTCTTTTTTTCAGCCACTTGGGACGGTCCTTTTTGGTTGATTTACAACCACTTGGGACACTCCTTTAATGATAAGAAAAAGTAAATTCTAGTTTTGTGCACATATAGAATTCATATATGAATGTAAATACTGCATAAAAAATTACTTGCATTTTAAAGGTAGTTAGTGTAAAATAAAATTGCACTTAAAAATAAAGAAAAAGTAAGGAGAAAAAGCAAATGATCCAGCAAAAGCCTAAAACTCTAAGAGAGAGAGTTAAGATTTAAGCCAACAACTAAGAAAAACTTAGTTTTATTTGCTGTATCAAAATGGTATATAAAGTATAGAAATGTAAGAGATGGGTTATACTACCAAAAGTATAATTCATCTTAAATTTTTCTTTACAAAGAAATAAAAAAACAGTATAATGAAATTAAATTGTATATTCTATATTATATATTAGTTAGCAATCAATTAATAATTAGATTGCTAAGAAAATTTCTTTTTTCATAAGTTCGCCCCAATAAGCTTGTGAAAAATGATACATTTTTAAAAAACGGATATAAAAATTTTAAATATGTGTTATAAAATGGCCAGACGATTAGAAAAATGCGAAAAAATATGTTTGAAAAGTAAAAAGAAAAAGTGTGAAAAAATATTTTTATAGGAGGGATAAAAGAGAGTGAAAGAAACACAAGAAAAAAAGATTAGAATAGTAAAAATGATGCAAAAAGAATATTCAAAAAATAAGCAAGAAAATGGAATAACTTTAATCGCTTTAGTAGTAACCATAGTAGTAATGTTAATATTAGCGGGAATCACAATTCAAACAGCAATAGGAGATGGAGGAATAATCAATTTAGCAAATGAAGCAAAAGAACAACAAATCATAGCAAGTTATAAAGATAGAATAGGAATAGTAGGAGTTAATTGGTCATTAAATAGAGCATTAGATGATAGTGTAACAGTAGATGATTTATGGCAAGATATGCAAGATGCCAAAATTATCAATAATAAAGAAACAGATGTAGAAAAAGTAGATGAGAATGGAAACTATATAATCACCGTACCAGAAGGATATAAATTTCAAATCCATATTAATGAATATGATGATCTAGAAATAGATTATATAGGAAAAGAAGATAACCTATTACCATATATAAATGAAATAAAAGTAGTAAACCAAACAACAAATAGTGTAGAATTGCAAGTAAGTGTAAGCAGATTAAATAATGGAACATTAAATTACTATTATAAAGAAAAAGATGCTCCAGACGAAAATTATCAATTAGTAAAAGGAGATACAACAGACTTAACAGTAACCATAACAGGACTTAAAAATAAAACAACCTATGAAATAAAAATAGAAGCAACAAACGAAAATGGAACAACGGAAAAAGTAACAGAAGTATTTATAGGAGAATTAAAAGGAACTATTACGCAAAAGGGAGAAACAGTATGGAGTAATGGAACAGCAACCATTCATTTAGAAACAGAAGCACAAAATTTAAGTATTTTATATCAAATAAATAGTATTGAAGGAACATATCAGCCTTATGATGATACCAAAGGACTTACAGGATTAGGACATGGAGATACAGTATATGCAGTACTAAGTGATGGAACGAATATAACAGATTACACAAGTATAGATGTTAAAGACAATCTAAAACCACAGCCTGCACAAATAATATTAAGCTCGTCAACAGCAAAAGAAGGAGAAAACATAACGGCAACAGTAACCCATACAGACAATGAAAGTGGAGTAAATATTACAAATTGTAAATGGGTATATAACACAACAAGTACACCAATAGGAACAGAAGAAGGCACTTACACAGGAGGGAACTTTAGTAGTAATGGAGAAACCATTAATTTAACAGCATCTACAGCAGGAACTTATTATTTACATGTACTAACAGTGGATATGGGAGGAAATAAGATAGAAAGTATTTCAAATGCAGTAACAGTCGAAAAAGCAGTAGTAGCAGATGGAAGTTTTAGCGAAGAAAAAGGAGTAAATACCCCAGATTTAGCAGATGGAAAATTAACACCAGTAAAATGGCAAGACAATGCAGATGGAAGCTATACAATGATAGAGACCACAGCAGATGATCCAGATTGGTATGATTATAGTACAACAGCAAAGAAATGGGCAAATGCCCAAACCGCAGATGGAAGCTTGTGGGTATGGATACCAAGATATGAATATCAAATAAGTTCATTGTACCATAGTAATAGTACAGCAGGAGGAACAATCAATATAAAATTCATGCAAGGAACAAGCAACATGGCAGCAGATGGAACAACCACATGGCAAAATGCAAGTGGACAAGGTAACTGGAATATTCATCCAGGTTTTGAATATAGCAGTACTGCACCAGGACTATGGGTAGCAAAATTTGAGGCAAGTCAAAGTGACGCAACAACTACTAATATAGGAAGTAGTAATATAATTAAAATTCAACCAGGAGTAAAAAATTGGAGAAGTATTAAAGTAAACGATATCTATACAACATGTTTAAACTATAATAGTAGTTTAAATAGTCATTTAATGAAAAATACAGAATGGGGGGCAGTGGCATATTTAGCACAAAGTGTATATGGAAAAAATGCAGAAGTATGGATTAATCCAAATAGCAATTCTTTAACGGGGCAAGCAGGAACGGAACCAGTTGTAACTAATACACCATCAACAGATGAATATAATAGTGGAAATGGTCCGCAAGCAAGTACAACAGGAAATGTACATGGAGTGTATGATATGAGCGGAGGAGTATTCGAATATGTAGCAGCCTATGTAAATAATGGAGATTCGAACCTAACAAAAAATGGTTTAAGTTTAGTCAATGGAGAAAATTATACAAAAGACGTGTATACCAGTAATGAAAATACTCAATCAGGAAACTATAGTGCAGCATCAAGCAAATATGGAGATGCGATATATGAGACATCAGTAAATGGCAATAGCAGTAGTAGTTCGTGGTATCGCGATTCTTCAGAATTTCCTTATTCCGATTATCCTTTCTTTCTTCGAGGGGGGTATTACCGAAATGGATCAGCTGCTGGACTGTTCAATTTCTACTATGCCAATGGTTATATAGCTGTCAATTTTGGCTTTCGTCCGGTACTCATAGCACTTTAGGTGACCTTAACAAAACTATAACTGATTGTTGTGCGAATAAATGTAGTTTTCCAGTGTTAAAATTCAGGAAAAAATAAAAAAATACAGTAAATTAAAAGCAAACAATGAATGTATTATTTACAATTCTATTGGTTGCTTTTTGTATTTTTAATTATAGCTTAGTACAATATTAGAATTAAAAGAAAAAATTTAGAATTTATTGCCAAAGGAAAAAGTTAATGGTATGATAAAATAAATACAAAAGAAGGAGAGAAAAAACAATGGAAAGAATAATAAAAGAAAAAAGAGGTATTACCTTAATCGCGTTGGTTGTAACCATAGTAGTATTATTAATATTAGCAGGGATAACCATCAATATGTTATTTAGTAATGGAGGAATATTTAAAACAGCTGGGGATGCAGCAAATGCATGGAATGAGGCAACAGTAAATGAGCAAGAAAGTTTAAATAATATAGCAGACCAAATAGAAAACTGGGCAAATGGACAGACAGGTGGAGGAAATACACCAGAAGAAATAGTAGATATTACAACAGTAACAGAAATCGTACAAAAAGAAGAAGGACAAAAGGCAAAAGATATTTATGGAAATATAGTAGTAGTGCCAAAAGGATTTAAAGTAGTAGTAAGTGAAGGAACAACAGTACCAGAAGGAATAGTAATAGAAGACGGAACAGGAACAGAAACAACTACAGGAAACCAATTTGTATGGATACCAGTAGGAACCGTACATAAAGATAGTAATCCAGCAAATGATGTAACAATAAAACTAGGAAGATATACATTTGATAAAACAAATGGAACACCAACAATGCAGCAGGCTGCATTTGCAGGAGATAATCCAAGTAATGCTAGTCAAACTTATATTGATGAAGTTACAATAGAGTCATATTATAAAGAATTAACAACTTATAGAGAAGGAACAGATAAACTAAATGCCACAGCCAAGAATTTAGCAGGGTTTGTACGAAGTGTACAAGAAAACGGAGGATATTATTTAGCAAGATATGAAGCAAGTTATGGAAATGGAAATAGTGTTGCAGATTGGAAGCCACTATCAAAAATATCAACGGGAACACCAAGAACAAATAGTAGTACAGCATTGACACAAGGAATGTTATGGAATTATGTGACTGAATTAGACACATCAAAGATATGCCAAAATATGTATGCTAATGATAATACAGTAGGAGTAGAAAGTGATTTAACAAATAGTTATGCATGGGATACAGCAATCGTATTTATACAAGAAATGGAAAATAATAATTATGCAAATAAGACAGATAAAAATGGAACATTAAGGAATACAGGTTCGACAGGAGATGAAGGATGTAACATATTTGATATGGCTGCGAATGTATTAGAATGGACCACAGAATATTCCACGTCTGTGTCTGGTACCCAGGCAAGTCCTTGTATTTATAGAGGAGGAGCTTGTAATACTGGTAACTATTTCACGGCAAGCAGAACCGACGATGATGCAACAGACAGTTACAGCGACGCTGGTTTTCGTGTAATACTTTATGTAAAACAAAGATAGCAACTGGTAGTGGTAACTAGTTTTAAAGATTCCTGTGCTTGACAAAATTACAGGCTGGATAAAAATACAGTGTAAAAAGCACACTGTATTTTTTTGTGCAGAATTTATTACTTTTACTAGGAAAAAGGTACCACTCATAATTGAAAAAAGCAAAGAAATGTGATAAACTAATAATGCATATAAGCTAAATAAGCGACGAATAAAATATGACTAAAGGTAGACAAAACTAGAAAAAATATGAAAATAGATTCTTATAAATAAGAGAAAGGAAAATACAATGAAAAGAAAATGGTGGATTTTTGCAATAGCAATTATACTAATAGCAATAGTAGTTGTTGGAATTGCAAATAGTATTACAAGTAATAAAGATAATGAACAAACGCAAACAGAAAAATTTAAAATAGTAACATCTTTTTATCCAATTTATGGAATGGTTGCGAATTTAACACAAAATGCACAGAATGTAGAACTTACTAATATGACAGAAACAAATGTGGGATGTTTACATGATTATACCTTAACTACAGCAGATATGAAAAAAATAGAAGATGCAGATGCGTTAATACAAAATGGGTTAGGACTAGAAGAATTTATGGATAAAATTATACAAACTTATCCAGATTTAAAAATTATTAATAGTAGTGAGCAAGTAACAAATATTCTTACAGAAAATGAGCAAAATAATCCTCATATTTGGACAAGTATCCAAAATTACAAACAACAAGTTCAAACTATTGCACAAAAATTAATAGAGTATAATCCAGAAAATACATCTATTTATCAAACCAATTGTCAACAATATTTACAAAAATTACAAGAACTACAAAATAATTATAAAGAACAAGTAAATCTAAAAGGTCAGAAAGCTATTTGTTTAAATGAAGCTTTAACTTATTTGGCAGAAGAATTAGAAATGGATGTTACTACAGTGCAAACCAATCATGAAGAAAGTACTTTATCAGCAGATAGTTTAAAAGATTTAATTAGTAAAATGCAAAACGAAAATATTCAAATTATTTTAATCGATAAAGAAGATAATACACAAAATGCGGAAACCTTAGCAAATGAAACTGGAGCTAAAATTTATAAACTAGATTCTGCTATGTCTGGAAGTGGAAAACTAGATGATTATTACCTTAGTATGCAAAATAATTTAGAAATACTAAAACATCTTTAATAATCTAGAATAGAAAGCGTAGGTGAAATAAAAATGGGAGCAAGTGGAGCATGTGGTTTGCATTGTACTAAAATTAATAATATTAGTGTAAAATTTGGAAAAGAAGTTATTTTAAAAAATGTAAATCTTCATGTACATTGTGGAGAGTTAACCGTTATTATAGGAAGAAATGGAGCAGGAAAAAGTACTTTACTAAAGGCAATTTTAGGAGAAGTAGAACATACAGGAAACATTACTTTTATGGATATGAAAGAAAAAATGGCCAAAAAGATAAAAATTGGATATGTACCACAATCTATTAATATAGAAAAGCATATGCCTACAACTGTATATGATTTATTTGCTTCTTGTATTTGTCATGTGCCAGTATTCTTAAAAAAAGATAAGAAAATTTATCAAGAGATTAAAGAACAATTAAAACTATTTGGAGCAGAAAAATTAATAGATAAAAGCATAGGGGATTTATCAGGAGGGGAACTTCAAAGGGTGCTACTAGCAATAGCTACCAAGCCAATTCCTAATTTATTAATTTTGGACGAACCTGTTTCTGGAATAGACGAAAATGGAACAAAAGATTTTTATGAATTAGTAAATCAGCTAAAAACAAAATACGATATGTCCATTTTATTAGTATCACATGACTTGGATTTAGTACAAAAATATGCAGATAGAGTGATTTTGTTAGATAAAGAAGTAGTTAAAGAAGGAACACCAGATGAAGTATTTCATAGTTTAGAATTTCAAAATCGATTTAGAAAATAAAATGACTAAAAATTTTATAAATATGTAAGAAATATGTAGGAAAACTTTCAAAAGATGGAAAAATAAAATATAAAAGGAGTAACAAAAAATATGGAAGCAATTTATAGTGTATTAGAAGCAATCTTACCATTTGAATTTATGCAATATACTTTTATGAAAAATGCATTAATAGCCATTATTTTAGTAACACCAATTTTTGCAGTGTTAGGAACCATGATTGTAAATAACAAAATGGCATTTTTCTCAGATGCACTAGGACATTCTGCATTAACTGGCATTGCCATAGGAATGGTACTTGGCATTTCTAACATGAGCCTTTCTATGATATTTTTTGCTATTATTTTTGCACTTCTATTAAATTTTGTAAAAAATAAAACAAGCTATGGAGCAGATACTATTATTAGTGTATTTTCTTCCATTGCCATTGCACTTGGACTTGCCATGCTTGCCCAAAGTGGAAATTTTAACAAATATTCTAGCTATTTAGTCGGAGATATCTTAAGTATTAACTCTACAGAAATATTATATTTATTTTTAGCATTTATAGCAGTAGCAGTATTTTGGTACTTTACCTTTAATAAATTAAATGTAACTAGTATTAATACTACTTTAGCAAAAAGTAGGGGAGTTAATACAAAATTAATAGACAACATCTTTGTAGTATTAATTGCTATTATTGTTATGATTTCTATTAGATGGATTGGTATATTATTAATTAATTCATTACTTATTTTACCAGCAGCAGCTAGTAGAAACATTGCAAAAAACATGAGAAGCTATCATCTAATTTCTATACTATTCTCATTATTCTCAGGAATTACGGGCTTAATTATTTCTTATTATTGGAACATTCCAACAGGACCAATGATTGTACTAATTTCTGGAGCAATTTATTTTATTACTTTTGGGGTAAGAAAGCTAATTAAAGAATAACTATGAAGTTATTTACTGGCTAATATTTAAATTATATATAATAGCCTACTAAATACTTTTTTCAAGCGAGTTAAGGTGGGGACCAACAAGTTAGAGCCTTCTAGCAAAGATTTG
>CABUKD010000033.1 GCA_902492105.1 uncultured Clostridium sp. | reverse complement strand
TTAGAAACAGAAGCACAAAATTTAAGTATTTTATATCAAATAAATAGTATTGAAGGAACATATCAGCCTTATGATGATACCAAAGGAATTACAGGATTAGGACATGGAGATACCGTATTTGCAGTACTAAGTGATGGAACGAATATAACAGATTATACAAGTATAGATGTTTTAGATAAACTAGGACCAACTGTAACAGTAACACAAGGAAGCAAAAGTACCAATAACATACAAGTAAGTGTAAGTAGCAGTGATGCAGAATGGGGAATGTCAGATAGCATAACATATAATTACTATATTAAACAAAACAGTGCAGGAAGCTATCCAACAGATCCAACACATACAGGAACAGAAACGAGCTATACATTTACAGGATTAATACAAAATACCAGTTATGATGTAAAAGTGACAACAAACGATAAAGCAGGAAACCCAGGAGAAGGACAAGTAACTAATATTACAACAGACACAGTGGGAGGAGCAGATGATGACTTAAAAGAAGGAAACATTATAGCAAGTGAACCAACATGGAGTAATGGAAGTGCAAGTATCACCTTAAGTAAAGGAACAGAAGTAGCAAGCAGTTTAACAATTCAATATCAAGTAGGAGATATAGCAGAAGGAAACTGGACAACAGCACAAGCAGGAGCAGCTTCTGTAACTGTGACAAGGTTAAAACATAATGATATTGTGTATGCAAGATTAACAGATGGAACTAACTATGGAAGCTATGCAAGTGTAACGATACTAGATAAGATATCTCCAAAAAGTGCAAAAATTAACTTAAGCACAAATACAACAAAAGAAAAAGAAACAATTACAGCAACAGTAACACATACAGACAATGAAAGTGGAGTAAATATTACAAATTGTAAATGGGTATATAATACAACAAGTACACCAATAGGAACAGAAGAAGGCAGTTACACAGGAGGAAACTTTAGTAGTAATGGAGAAACTATTAATTTAACAGCATCTACAGTAGGAACTTATTATTTACATGTATTAACAATAGATGTAGCAGGCAATAAAACAGAAACTATATCAAATGCAGTAACAGTAGAAAAGAAAATTATATCTGATGGAAGTTTTAGTGAAGAAAAAGGTGTAAATACACCAGATTTGGCTGATGGAAAACTAACACCTGTAGTATACGATGAAAAAACTGAAACTTGGGTAGAGGCTCAAACAATTGATGAATGGTATGATTATAGTACCGGAGCAAAGAAATGGGCAAATGCGATAACTGAAGATGGAAGTATGTGGGTATGGATACCAAGATATGCTTATCAAATTAGTAGCTTGTATCATAGTGACAGTAAAACAAGTGGAGGCAACATTAATATCAAATTTATGAAAGGAACAAGTAACATAGCTGCTGATGGAACAAGTACATGGCAAAATAAAAGTGGACAAGATAACTGGAATATCCATCCTGGATTTGAGTATAGTAGCACAGCACCAGGATTATGGGTAGCAAAGTTTGAAGCAAGTAGAAGTGATGCAACAAACAGTAGTGAAGGAAGTGAAACTATAATAAAGATACAACCAGGAGTAGAGAGTTGGAGAAATATAAGTATAAATGATGTTTATAATATATGCTTAAATTACAATTCAAATTTAAATAGTCACTTAATAAAAAATACAGAATGGGGAGCAGTAACATATTTAGCACAGAGTAGCTATGGTAAAAATGCAGAAGTATGGAGAAACCCATCATTTATAACAGGATACTCAGTAGATGATCCTAACGCGGGACTTGGTGCATCGAAATCACCGTATAATAGAGCAAATGGACCACAAGCAAGTACTACAGGTAATGTATATGGAGTGTATGATATGAGTGGAGGAAGTTTTGAAATGGTAGCAGGATATGTAGCAAATAATAATGAGAATTTAACCAAATATGGTTCAAGTTTAGTCAATGGCGCAAGTCATACAAAAGATGTATATACAAGTAATGGAGATACACTATCAGGAAATTATAATGCAGCGTCAGATAGGTATGGAGATGCGGTGTATGAAACATCATTGAGCGACAACAGTACTAGCTCTGGTAAATCGTGGTATAGAGACAGATCGGTCTTTCCTAACTCTTCTTCTCCATTCTTCAATCGTGGAGAGAATAATTTAAATACATACAATTCTGGTTTGTTTGCTTTTGGCTCCTACAATGGCAATGCTAATATAAACTATAGTTTCCGTCCGGTACTAATAGTACTTTAAGGTAAACCTATCAAACAAGAGGTGATTCCATACAGGGAGTACCTCTTGTTTTTTTATAAGAATTCATATATAATTATCCAAGATTAAAGTTTAAGCTAAGAAAGGGATAGATTAAATTATGAATATTGTAATTGGAATAGAAGGATATGTAGGAGCAGGAAAAACAGCTATCTGTAAAGAATTATTAAATAAAATTCCAAATAGTATTTTACTAGATGGTGGTAGCTTGTATAGAGCTATTGTATGTAGTTTAATGCAGTCTGGGTTAAATTTGGACACTTTAAAACAACAAATAAAGGCAATGGATATTAAACAAATTATGGAAAAACTAAAAGTACAAATTGCCATAGAAAATAGAAATACTGTTATTTATGTAGATGACAAAAAAATGGAAGAAGAAGATTTACAATCTACTAACTCTTCTATTGCTGTTTCTGAACTCGGAACGATTGCCGATAACCAAAATTTATATATTTTTGGAAGAAGTTTAATTGATGAATTTAAACAAAAATTTAATGTTATTGTATCTGGTAGAGATTTAATGGCAATTTATCCTAATTTAGATTATCACTTTTTAATTACAGCTTCTTTAGAAGAACGTATTCGTAGAAAAAGCATAAAATATCATGAAAAGGTGGATTTAGAAGAATTAAAACAAAATATTCAAAAAAGAGATGAACTACAAGAAAAAGCTGGGTATTATAAAAAATATGACAAAACTATTGTTGTAGATGTTACCAATTGCAAAACTGTGGAAGATTCTACGAATGCAGTATTAAGATATATTAAAATGTAAAACAAGGAGTGTCCCTTTTGGCTGATTTTCAGCCAAAAAGGAACGTCCCCAATGGCTGAAAGGAGAAGAAAACGTTGGAATATCAAAATAAAAAATTACAAGAGTTTGAAGATTATATTAGAGGTAAAAAGGTTGCTATTATTGGCTTAGGAGTTAGTAATATTCCTTTAATTGATTATTTTTATGGGTTGGGTGCAAAAGTTAGTGTTTTTGATAAAAGACCTATCGAAAAATTAGAAGCAGATATCATAGAAAAAATAGATAAATATGGTTTTACTTTATATACAAGGGAGGATAATTTAAGTCATTTGCAAGGTTTTTCTATTATCTTTCGTTCACCAAGTTGCAGACCAGATACTCCAGAAATTGTAGCAGAAGTAAAAAAAGGTGCTGTTTTAACTTCTGAAATAGAGATGGTAATGCAAACTTGTCCTGGTACCATTATTGGTATTACAGGTAGTGATGGAAAAACTACAACTACGAATTTAATTTATCAAATTTTAAAGGAAAATGGTTATCATTGCTATTTAGGAGGAAATCTTGGCACTCCTTTATTTACTAGAGTAAAAGAAATGTTGCCAGAAGATTTTGTTATTTTAGAGCTTAGTAGTTTTCAATTAATGGATATGCAAGTTAGCCCACATATTGCAGTAATTACCAATATTTCTCCTAATCATTTAGACATTCATAAATCTTATGAAGAATACATAGAGGCTAAGAAAAATATTTTTAAATATCAGAACGAAAATGATATTCTAGTAATTAATTATGATAATGAAATTACGAGAGAATTCCAAAAAGAAGCAAAAGGAAAGGTAGTTTATTTTAGCAAAACACAAAAGTTAGCAGATGGAGTTATTTATGATAATGGTGTTATTAAATCTTGTAATGATAATGTAAGAAGACATATTTTAAATGTAAAAGATGTATTATTAAGAGGAGTACATAATTATGAAAATATTTGTACTGCCATTGCTGCTACTTCTAGTTTAGTAGAGCCAGAAGTACAAATAAGTGCCATTAAGAAATTTCAAGGAGTAGAACACCGTTTAGAGTTTGTAAGAGAAATAAATGGTGTAAAATGGTATAACGACTCTATAGGTAGTTCTCCAAGTAGAACCATTGCAGGTCTTAATGCTTTTGATGAGAGAATTGTTCTAATTGCAGGAGGTTATGATAAACATCTAGATTATACACCTATTGCTAAGCCAATTGTAGAGAATGTAAGTAATTTAATTTTAATGGGGGCTACTGCTCCAAAAATTGAAGAAGCTGTAAGAAAAGAATTGGAAAACCAGAAAAAACAAATTCCTATTTATCATTGTTCTAATTTAAAAGAAGCAGTGAATAAAGCTTATGAAGTTGCTAGCGTACAAGATATTGTTTTATTTTCTCCTGCTAGTGCAAGTTTTGATATGTTTAAAAATTTTGAAGATAGAGGAAATCAGTTTAAAGAATTAGTAAAAGAATTATAATTTTATCGTATACTTACAATGTTATTTTTCTATTTCTAAAAGAATATAAAATAAGTATATGCTGTAACTTTTTTGACAAGAATTTCATATGATACATTAAATAAAAAAGGAGGTATCATATGAATTATCAAACTTATGAAGATTATATGAGAAGTGTGCTAGGATATCCAATGAATTCTCCTGATATCTATGAATCATATGATTATAGAAATAGTCAAAATTATGAAGATACATATTATCAAAATGAATATGTTTCCAATTTATCAGAAGAAGAAATAAGGGGATTTTATCCAGAAATTTATCATTTAGTGTATCCAATGGTGTGTAAGGTGTGCGAAATGAATTCACAACCTCTTACTGGGGAATTAATTGATAAAATGACAGATGAAGTATACAATGCAATAGAGGATACAAGTACTGTTGTAAACGTGAGAATTGATACAAAAAAGGAAGATAATGAGCCAAGTAACAGAAAAACAGAGGCAAGAAGTGAAACTAGAACTCCAATCAGGGGAGAAAACAGCAGAAGTGAAAACAGAATGGAAATCAAACGAATTTCTGAAAAAGAAAATAATAGAGAAAGTAGAGATGGAAAAACAAGTGCAGAAATGCAAGTAAATGCAATGCCAAGGGAAAGTAGAATATCCAATTTTACTTTGCGAGATTTAATTAAAATTTTAATTTTAAATCGATTATTTGGGGGGAATAGACCACATAGACCACCACATAGGCCACCACGTCCTCCATTCCCAGGCGGTCCTGGAATGCCACCACGTCCACCAACAAGACCACCATTTCCAGGAGGAAGGCCACCAATGAGACCTAGAACAGATATACAAGATTCTATGCAAAAAAACTATAATGATTATTTAGCTTTTTAAAAATCTTAAAAAATAAAGTTTTTTAAATAAAAAAAGAAAATTTTACCTTTTTGTGAAATAAGTTTTTAATATAATATTTTCAAAGATATGCAAAAATAACATGCATATCTTTTAATTTTTCGTTTACAATAATAATGATAACTTTTTAAAAATAAAGAACGAATAGGGATGATATAAAATCCAAAAAGTAATAAAAAAATTATTTTCAAAAAGTTGGAAAGGTAGGTAAGATTATGAAAGTCAAAGATTGTATGTCTCATAATGTATCTTGGGTAAAACCCGAAAACACAATAAAAGATTGTGCAACTATTATGTGTAATAATCATGTGGGTTGTGTTCCAGTTTGTGATAATGCTCAAAATGTAGTAGGATTAGTAACAGACCGTGATATTATTTTAAGATGTATTGCATGTGATAAGGATGTTAAAACAACACCAGTAAGTGAAATTATGACTTGTAAAGTGCAATGTTGTACACCAGAAGCAGATGTTACAGAAGCAGAACGCATTATGTCACAAAATCAAGTTAAAAGAATACCAATTGTAGATAATAATAAAATAGTAGGAATATTAACATTAGGAGATTTAGCAGCTAATGAGCAAATTAACAATAAGGGTGTAACTGATACTTTAAATAATATTTGTGGATGTGATGACAAAAACGCTGAATAATCTTTAATACAAATCAGAAGTCTAATAGATTTTATTGGTTAAGTAAGTTTTTACTAGAACTTACGTAGTAATGCAAAAGATGTAATAGTTTTGTTATATTTTTTGCATTTGCTACATTAATTTAAATTTGTATAATCAGCCAAGCGAAAAGTTCAATGCAATTTATATCTATATATAAATTTTAAATTGACAATCCATATAAAACTATTTATAATGTACCTAACATGAAAACTTTGAAAAAGGAGAAAAAGCTACATATGGTTATTGATATGAACTATTGGGGAAAAGTACTTAAAAATATTATTGTTTTAGCTGTAACAATATTAGGTGTATTTTTAGGGTTTAAGTTAGCCTTTTTTTATATGCCTTTTTTAATTGCTTTTATTCTTTCTTTATTACTAGAACCTTGTATTCGTTTTATTATGAGAAAAACAAAATTAAAACGCAAAACGAGTTCTATTATTGTATTTTTAATTGCTATTATTATTATTGTAGGATTATTGGTATGGGCTGGTATTACTTTAGTTTCAGAAGCTTCCAATTTATTAACAAGTTTAAACGAATATATTGAAAAAGGATCTGCATTAATACAAGATATTATTTCTAAAATTGATTTTGAAAGATTACAAATTCCGGATAATATTATGAGCGCTATTCAAAGTTCTGCTATGGAGTTTTTAGGAACTTTATCAGAATGGGCAAAAAATGCATTAACAGGAGCTATTAACTTTTTAACTTCTGTTCCAACAATTGGTGTATATGCAGTTGTTACCTTATTATCCTTGTATTTTATTTGTGTAGATAAAGTATATATGATAGATCAATTAGAACATCATATGCCTAAGATTTGGGTAAAAAAGATAGGAGTTCATTTAAAAGAACTCGTAAAAACATTAGGTGGATATTTAAAAGCAGAGGTAACTTTAGTATTTATTTCATTTGTTATTTGTTTAATTGGATTATATATTTTAAACTTTGCAGGATTTAATATTCCATATCCACTATTAATGGCATTAATTATTGGTTTTGTAGATTTACTTCCTATTTTTGGAGCAGGTACTTTTATGATACCATGGGCTATTTTATCAGCTTGCACAGGGGACATTTCACTTGCTATTGCTATTTTAGTATTGTGGGCAATTATGTCAGTAGTAAGACAATTATTAGAACCTAGAATTGTAAGCCGGAAATATTGGAATTCATCCAATATTTACTTTAATTGCAATGTATACAGGATTCAAATTTATGGGTGTTATTGGTATGTTTATAGGACCAATTATATTAATTATACTAAAAAATATCTTTGCCACATTTATTGACAAAGGTGTGTTTAAATCTATTTTTGAGAGATAGCATTGGAGTCTGTTCTAAAATTAAAGCAAATTTATTTTAAGAAAAGTATTAGAATTGTCTTTTGAAATTTTTAAGGCCTTGCGTGGGCGACCATTGTGACAGCTGTTCGAGGCATTTATGCCTCGTTACAGATGTCCAAAAGGGGAAAGGTTTTAAAAATTGAAAAAGACAATTCTAATACTTTAATTATGCATTATATGTTTTAGAATAGACTCCAATGAAAATGAGTTTTCATTATAAAACAGTAGAAGTAGTTACAAAGGAGTCATCTGGTGGGTAAACAAATTCGTCTTGAGGCTTTTCTATTTTTTGAATTTGTTCTATTTTTAAAATAGGCATATCACCATGATAATTTCCTTTTGTAATTTCTCCTACAATTTCAATCCAAGTATTATCTTCATATTGTTTAATTTCCTCATATTCACTTAAAAAGCCAACTACTACAGTTTGAAAGTCAGAAGAAATAATCATATCTCTTGCTAATACAAATTGGTTTTGATTAAAATCTAACATACGAAATACATATCCAGAAAATTTAATTTTTTGTCCTACATAGGTATCTATATCATCATGGACTGTTTTTAAAACATTGGTATAATTAGTAACTGTTAATTCTTGAACTTCGTTTTGCTTTAGGTTGTCATTGGTTTTGAAGAACTGATTGCCTAAAATACGATAACAAACAATAAATGTAACAATTAAAATTATAACTAATAGTATTCCTAAAAAAATTTTCCCTAATTTATTACCATTTACCTTAAAATTTAATATAAACATATTTACCACCTTTAAATTAAACTTAATAAAAACATATGAAGAATTTAAGTAAAATATGATTATTACTTGAAGAAACTAGTTTAATATATTCTCCTGGAAACAAAAGTGGTTAATTCTAAATAGAATTAATAACTTTTGCTTTTTTTGTTGCGATTTTTTAGCAAAAGTGATATAGTATCATAGATAAGATTTTACAAAATGAAGGAAGGATGAAAAATACATGGGATTATTTAAGACATATAGTCAAAAAGAGGTAAAAAGATTAAGGCCAACTGTTGAAAAAATTAATAGTTTAGAGCCAGAAATACAAAAATTGACAGATGAACAATTAAGGCATAAGACAGTGGAATTGAAAGAACAATTAGCAGAGGGTAAAACTTTAGATGATATTTTACCAGAGGCTTTTGCTGTTGTAAGAGAGGCATCTAAAAGAGTATTAGGAATGAGACATTTTGATGTACAATTAATAGGCGGTATTGTTTTACATCAAGGTAGAATTGCTGAAATGAAAACTGGTGAAGGTAAAACTTTAGTAGCTACACTTCCTGTTTATTTAAATGCACTTACTGGAAAAGGCGTTCATGTTATTACTGTTAATGACTACTTAGCAAAAAGAGATAGTGAATGGATGGGAAAAGTATATAAATTTTTGGGTCTAACCGTTGGCTTAGTAATTGCCGGAATGGAACCAGAAGAAAAAAGAGCAGCTTACAACTGTGATGTTACTTATGGTACTAATAATGAATTTGGTTTTGATTATCTAAGAGATAATATGGTAATTTACAAGGAACAATTAGTACAAAGAGAATTAAATTATGCTATAGTGGACGAGATTGATAGTATTTTAATTGATGAAGCTCGTACTCCATTAATTATTTCTGGACGTGGAACACAATCTTCAGACTTATATAAAAAGGCGGATAATTTTGTAAGAAAATTAACTCCAAAAGTACTAGTAGAAGAAGATGTTAAAAATGAAGAACAAGCAGAAGACAATGAAAATTATGACTATATTGTAGATTTAAAAGCAAAATCTGCTTCTTTAACACAAAAAGGAATTAGAAAAGCAGAACAAGAATTTGGCTTAGAAAATTTCAATGATATTGAAAATTCTGAGTTGGTTCATAATGTAAATCAAGCTCTTCGTGCTCATGGCGTTATGAAAAAAGATATTGACTATATTGTAAAAGATGGAGAGGTTTTAATTGTTGATGAATTTACAGGAAGAATTATGTATGGAAGAAGATATAACAATGGGCTTCATCAAGCAATTGAAGCAAAAGAGCATGTAAAAATTGCAGATGAATCTAAAACATTAGCTACTATTACCTTCCAAAATTATTTTAGAATGTATTCTAAACTTTCTGGTATGACTGGTACTGCTATGACAGAAGAGGCCGAATTCCAAGAAATTTATAAATTGGATGTTATAGAAATTCCAACCAATAAACCAATGATTCGTGAAGATTTACATGATGTCATTTATAAAAATGAAGCAGGTAAATTTATAGCAGTTATTGCAGATATTAAAGAATGCCATGAAAAAGGACAACCAGTATTAGTTGGTACAGTTTCTATTGAAAAGTCTGAAAAATTAAGTAATATGCTTAAAAAAGAGGGGATTAAGCATGAGGTGTTAAATGCTAAATTCCATGAAAAAGAAGCTGAAATTATTGCACAAGCGGGTAAATATGGAGCAGTTACCATTGCTACTAATATGGCAGGTCGTGGTACTGATATTATGCTTGGCGGTAACAGTGAATATTTAGCAAAACAAGAAATGAGAAAGCAAAGGTATACAGAAGCTCAAATAGAACAAGCAACAGCTTTTAATGAAACAGATGATCAAGAAATTTTAGAGGCAAGAAAGAAATTTAAAGAATTACAAGATAAATTTGATAAAGAAATTAAAGAAGAAAAACAAAAGGTAATTGAAGCTGGTGGATTAAAAATTATAGGTACAGAAAGACATGAATCTAGAAGAATTGACAATCAGCTTCGTGGACGTAGTGGTCGTCAAGGAGATCCAGGACAATCTAGATTTTATATTGGACTTGATGATGACTTAATGAAAATCTTTGGTGGAGATATGATTACCAAAGTATATAATACCCTAGGTGCAGACGAAGATATGCCAATAGAAGCTAAAATTCTTTCTAATGCAGTTGAATCTGCCCAAAGAAAAGTGGAAAGTAGAAACTTTAGCATTCGTAAAAATGTACTAGAATATGATGATGTTATGAATGTACAAAGAGGCATTATCTATGATGAAAGAAGAAAAGTATTAAATGGCGAAAACTTAAAAGAATATATTGCCCATATGATAGATTCTTTAATAGAAGAAATAGCAAATGAATATTTAGCTGATATGGATAATTTTAATAAAGAAGCCATGATGCAAGATATTCTAGTAAATTTCGGTATTTCTCATTTAGATTCTCTTGAAAAAGATAGAATTAGAATGGATGATGTTGTTACAGAGCTAAAAGAAAAAGCACATAAAATTTATGAAGAAAAAGAACAAACCATTGGCGAAAGCAATATGAGAGAACTAGAAAGAATTGTACTATTAAGAATTGTAGATGAAAGATGGATGAACCATATTGACGCAATGGATGAGTTAAAAGATGGTATTGGTCTTCGTGCTTATGGTCAAAAAGATCCAGTTGTTCAATATAGAATTGAAGGTGCTGAAATGTTTGACCAAATGATTTTAGATATTAAAACAGATGTAGTTAAATTCTTAATGAATGCTAGAAAAAGAGAAACGAATATGCAAAGAACAACTTCTGTAAAAATTACTGGAGAAGGGCTAGAAGATACAACTCTTAAAAATCTAGAAGGAAACGCACCAAGAAAATCTGGAGGAAACCATACAGTAGTAAATACTGCTCCAAAAGTTGGAAGAAATGATCCTTGCCCATGTGGAAGTGGCAAAAAATATAAAAATTGCTGTGGCAAAAACGCATAGCACCTGTGTTTAAAGCATTTTACAAAAATCGAAAAATTGGGTGACAAAATTAGGTTGTCACCCAAACTTAAATAAAAAATTTATAAAAGCTTAAAATTAAAGAAGTGTAACCTAAACAAAATGAGTGACACTTCTTTTTTGGCATAGGAAATTTCGCTAGAAATTTCAAGAGTCGATTAGCACTTAAAAGACAACTCATCTTAGAACATGTAAATAATATTTATACAGAAAAATTAGATAAGAAATCAATCTGTCAGAATTTCTGACAGGTTCTATAATATATTCAGAAAATGACTTATTGTATATTTTTTATGGGGGTGCGAAAATGAATGATAAAATAATAGGAAATGAAAAAAATATTTTGTTTTATGATGATGAATTAACTGAAGATAGCACATGTGCAAAAATTGCACATGTGGGTAATGATGGCAAACAAACCTATAACACAAAATATTATAATCTTGATATGATTATTTCTATCGGATTTAGAGTTAATTCTAAAAAAGCGATATAGCGCAAATCTAGATATTGCAGAAAATAATGCAGAAAGAAATATTCCAATGTATATGAATGATTGGCGAAATGAAGTTGAAAATGCTCTAAAAGTATTTCATTATGAAGTGTTAGAAGGCAAAGGAAAGGTTTCACATAAACAAGCAGTAGACAAAGCTGAAAGTGAATATGAAAAATATAAAGTCATTCAAGATAAAAATTACGTTTCCAATTTTGATAAACTGTTAAATGAGACTAAAGAAATAGAAAACAAATAAATTATACATTTTATATTTTATTAAAATATATTATAATTATATTAGTAAACGGATGTTGACATTGTCCTCGATTTGTCCACAGTACTAGTGTTTAGATGAAGTTATAGAAATTTTAAATACATCATAACATAATTATTATAGATCAGTTTCACAACTGATCTATTTTTTACTTAAAAATAGAAAAATATGAAAAAATTTGCTATAATTAAGGCAAAAAAATGAAAAAATGTTAAGTACAGTTGACAAAGTTCCAAGTTTAATTGGTGGTATGCAACTAAAATTTACAGTATAATTTTGTTAAGAAAATATGAAAGGAGAAAATAAAAATGACTTTTGGGGAGAGATTATTAGAATATAGAAACCATGTAGGTTTAAGTCAAGAAAAGTTGGCAGAAAAAGTTGGAGTAACAAGACAAACTGTTTCCAAATGGGAAACTAATCAAAGTGTACCAGATTTTGATAAAATATTACCACTATGTGAAGCACTAGGTCTTACTACTGAAGAATTAATAACTGGAGAAAAAGAAGAAAAAAATGCAGAGCTTAAAGAAATTAAACAAGAAAAAGAAAGATCAAAGAAAGAATATATGCAGAAAAGAAATAAGAAAAAAGCGATTGTGTTAAGTATTAGTATTTTCTTATATTGCATAGCCACATTTGCATTACCTTATATGACTGAAGTATTGAGATATGAGGATGCTCACGCAGTTATGATTTGGGCAACATTATGTACGATTGCAACTATAATCATTGTATATTTTTTTGTTGCATATCCAAATATGTATAAGGAAGAAAAAGAGAAAAAAGCTATAATAGACGATATTGAAGAACTAAATGATGAGATAGAAGAAATTGAAAAACTAGATGATGGTCGCATAAAGATAGAAGCTGTTGGAGCAGAGAGTAAAACAGAGGCTTTGGCAATAGAAATTGTCGCAGTATTATTTTTAATTATATATCTTTTAGTAAGTTTCTTAACTGGAGCTTGGCATATTACTTGGATTTTGTGGATTGTATTTATATTTGTTGAACTAATTGTAAAATTAATTTTTGGTATGAAAGGGGAAAAAGAAAATAATGAAAAATAAAGGAGTTAAAATTGCACTTATTATAATATTAGCAATATTAATTATAGCATTAGTTAATTTTATGATTTATGCAATTATAAATAGAAATAATGATTATAGTGTAAAATTTTCTTTAATTGCTTTTGGGGATAATACAGAAAAGATCTTTGAAAAAGAATATGAACCAGAAGAATTAGATAAGATTAATGTTGATGTTTTATCATCAAATGTGATTATTGAAAAAGCAGATGTAGATAAAATAAAAGTTACAGCTTATGGCGAGAAAGATGAAAAGATAAATGAAACAATTAATAATAATGAACTTTCAATTACAAAAAGTAAAACAAAAGTATTTATATTTGCAATGCTATATTGGTGTGATGAAAAAATAATAATACAAGTTCCAAATGAATGTGATGAGGAATTTAATATACATACTTCTAGTGGAGATATAGCAGCACCAAATTTAGAAAATAATGTTATTAACTTTGAAACATCATCAGGGAAAATTGAATGTGGAAATATTAATAATGGTAATTTCAAAAGTTCTTCTGGTGATATAACAGTTGGAAGTGGTAATGAAATCACAATACAAACAAGTTCTGGAAGTATAAAAGCAGGTGATTTTAACAAATTATCAGCAGAGGCATCATCTGGAGATGTTGAAGTAGGAAAAGTAGGAGAAAGTACAATAAAAACATCTTCTGGTAAAATATTGGTAGAAAGTGTAAAAAGGCTACAAGCAGAAGCATCTTCTGGTGAAATAGATATTAATGCAATAGAAGAATATTGCAACTTGGTAACAAGTTCAGGAAATATAGAGATAGATTCTTTAAATATAACTGAAAATTCTAATATTAATGCTAAATCTGGAAATGTTGATATAAAAAGTAAAAATGATATATATATCGAAACAGAAACTGGTTCAGGGGATGCAAATGTAAAGAGCAATAATAGAATGGCAGAATTAGTATTAAGAATAACTACTACATCAGGAAGTATTAAAGTTGATTAATTTTATATGAGTTATAGATTATTTTTCTCTTAAATGATATACTGTATTAGAAAAGAGAAAATGTTTTCTAAAAAGGGGGATGCTATGAAAATAAATAAATGGAAAGTATTTCAAACTATTCAATTACTATTATTTATAGGGGTTAGTATATTTCTTTTTGTAAGAAGTGTTGATGGGAGTGGAGCAGCAAATACAACAGAAGTAAAATGGATTAGTTTTGCTATATGGCTAGGTTTTTATCTTTTCTTATTAGCATTGGAATATGGAATACGATTTTTAATAACACTTAAAAAGAGGAGATAAAGAATATGGAAAATAAACAAAACAATATTGAATATAAAGACGAATCTAAAACATATATGGCAGAAGGAATGTCTATAGGAATGTGTATTGGTGTAGCATTAGGTTCAACAGTAGGACTATTTATAAAAAATATCCCAATTTGCATTTGCTTTGGAATAAGTATAGGTATGCTTGTAGGTATGGGAATTGGTGCAACAATAGAGAAAAAAAGTAATAAGTGAGGTATATGATGAAAATTCTAATTCACGGATCAGGTCATAAAGCAGACAGTTGGAATAAAGTAATTACATATATGAGCAATGACAAAGATATATTATGTCCTAATTTATCTGAAATTTTAAATGGTAAAGAAGCGAGTTATGATAATTTATATTCTTCTTTTGTAGAATACTGTAATAAAATAGATGGAAAAATAGATTTATGTGGTTTGTCGCTAGGTGGTATATTGGCATTAAATTTTGCTATTGATTATCCAAATAAAGTAGAAAAGTTAGTTTTAATTGGAACACCTTACAGAGTACCAAAAGTAATGTTTAGTATTCAAAATGTAATATTTAAGTTTTTGCCTAAAAAATTATTTGAAACAATGGCATTTAATAAGAAAGATACATTTATTTTAGGTAGCACTATGAAAAAAATAGATTTTAGTAATAGAGTACAAAATATTAAATGTCCAACTCTAGTTATTTGTGGAGAAAAAGATAGTGCAAATATTAAATCCGCACATTATCTAGCTGAAAATATAAAAAACTCAAAATTAGAAATTATAAAAAATACAAGACATATTATAAATGAAGAAAATCCAAAGGAGTTATCAAAATTATTAATAGAATTTTGGAAAGACTAATAAAAAATATTTATAAAGCAGTTTGAAATATAACTGTTTTATTTTTTTTAGAACATTTCGATAAATATCGAAATAACTATTGACATTATTAAAATTAAATAGTAAAATCATTTCGATAAATATCGAAATGATGAAGGTGAATATAATGGGAATGTCGGAAACATTAAAAGCTATATCAGATCCTGTTAGAAGAAACATATTAGAAATGTTAAAAAAAGAAAAAATGACAGCAGGAGATATAGCGAATAAATTTAATTTAACTAACTCAACAGTTTCTTATCATTTATCATATTTAAAAAAGGCAGATTTGGTAAAGGAAGAAAAATACAAAAAATATATTTATTATAAGCTGAATACATCAGTATTTGAAGAAATAATGGTATGGATTTATCAATTTGGAAAAGAAAATATGAAAGGGGATAATAATAATGAAGAAAAAGATTGATTGGAAAATTTTAATTATAACAACTTTAATATGTATAGTACCAGTAGTATTTGGTGTAATTTTATATAACCAACTACCAGAACAAATGGCAGTACATTTTGGACTAAACAATGAACCTAATAGTTTTGCTCCAAAAGAATTTGCTTTGTTTGGTATTCCACTCCTTATGACAGTATTACAAATAATTTGTTGTATATCAAGTGATTGTATAGAACAAAAAAAGCAGAATAAGAAATATATAACAATGTATAAATGGATAATACCCATAATTGGAATGGTATGTTATTTGACAATGTTAGCTTATGGAGCAGGAATTGAACTGGAAATGCGAATAATTGTATGTATAACATTGGGAATAATTTTTATGATTATAGGAAATTATATGCCCAAAACTGAAATCAATAAATTACAAATGTATTATGTAAGAAAAGATTTTTGGGAAAAAGTAAAAAGACCAGCAGGATATTTTTTTGTAATAATGGGGCTACTATTTATAATTTCAGCATTTCTAAATTCAATAGTGTCTTTTATATTAATGATAATACTTATAATTTGTGCTGTTTTAACTACAATATATTCGTTATATTTATTTTATAAAAATAGAAAATAGAGGAGGTACGAAAAATGATTGAAATAAAAAATGTTTCAAAATCTTATGTGAAAGGAAAGAAGTCAGTAGATGACTTAAATCTTGAAATTAAAAATGGAGAAATATTTGGTTTTCTAGGACCAAATGGAGCAGGAAAAACAACAACAATAAGAATGATAACAGGCATATTAAATATGGATGAAGGTGATATTTTAATAGATAGTAAAAGCATCAAGAAAGAACCATTAGCAGCAAAGAAAAATTTTGGGTTTGTACCAGATAGTCCAGATATGTTTTTAAAATTAAAAGGAATAGAATATTTAATGTTTATGGCAGATGTATATGATGTACCACAAAATAAGAGAAAAGAAAAAATTGAAGAACTAACAAAAAAATTTGAAATATATAATCAGCTAAATAATCAAATACAAAGTTATTCACATGGTATGAGGCAAAAGATAGTAATCTGTGGTGCATTACTTTCAGAGCCTAAAAACTGGATATTAGATGAGCCAATGACTGGTTTAGATCCTAAATCTTCTTATGACTTAAAAGAAATGATGAGGCAACACGCAAAGTCAGGAAAAACTGTATTTTTCTCAACACATATATTAGAAGTTGCAGAAAAATTATGTGATAGGGTAGGAATTATCAATAAAGGAAAATTAGTATTTGTAGGGACTTTTGAAGAAATGAAGCAAAAATTCAAAGAAAACGCATCATTAGAAGATTTATTCTTGGAAATAACAGAAAAATAATATGGGAAAGGAAGAAAAAATATGGATAAAGTAATCAAATTAACAAAAATATTTTTAAAAAATTCCTTTTCTAATATGGATGCTAGAATGGGAATTTCAACAAAGTCAAAAAGCAAAATTATAGTTTATGGATTATTATTTTTATATTTTGCAGGACTGATTATATTTTTAGGATATAACTTATTAGATGGACTAATTGCAATACATCAAGAAACAATATTTGTTGGTATGATTTTATTTATGATATTCGGTTTAGCAATTATTCAAACCATATTTTCAAGTATAAATATCTTATACTTTACAAAAGATAGCGAATATTTATTACCGCTACCATTAAAGCCATACCAAATTATACTTGCAAGAACAAATGTAATGTTAATTGCTGAATATGTAATTATATTTTTAATAGGATTTATTCCACTTGTCATGTATGGAATATTAACAGGGGCAGGAATTGTATATTACTTAACAATGATTTTGGCAGTTATTTTAGTACCAATATTACCAGTATTATTGATTAGTATGCTTGTTATGTTTATAATGAGCTTTGCAAAACTTACAAAGAATAGAAATAGATTTCAGTTATTTGCTACATTATTAGTTTTAGCCATTATTATAGCTATTTCAATTTCAACAAGTGGAATGAAACAGGATTTAACAAATGAAGAAATGGCACAAATGGTAGTACAGGCAAATGGAATGATAGAATTAGTAAAAGGATATATCCCAACAGTAGATTATTTAATGGAAGCATTAACAACAAACTCTTTATTTACAGCAATAGTGGAAGTATTAAAAACATTAGGAATTACAATAATAGGATTTATTGTTTATATGTTAATTGCTCAAAAAATATATTTCAAAGGTTTAGTAGGAAATTTATTTGGAGGAGGAGCATCAAGTTCAAATAAAGAAATAAACCAAAAAGAATATAGAAATAGTAAGCTATATAAAAGCTATGTTGGAAAAGAATTTAAAAACATGGCAAGAAATCCAGTATTTTTAATGCAATGTTT
The DNA here is from genome assembly GCA_902492105.1 of uncultured Clostridium sp. GTDB lineage: Bacteria > Bacillota > Clostridia > TANB77 > CAG-508 > CAG-273. The sequence continues at coordinate 2,778 of CABUKD010000033.1, read as the reverse complement.
AATACCAGCAATTCTGATACCAATTATAATGGTAGTAGTAGTCTATACTGGATTAAATAGTGATGGAATGGGATTAGAACAAATAACACAAATGGTACAACAAATGCCTACAAATACATTCTTTATTGCTTGTATAATTTTAGGCGTGATACAATTCTTCACAATGTTTATATATATTTCAATAACAGCAATTTCAAGAGATGGAGAAAATGCAGTATTTATGAAATATATACCAGTATCACTATATAAGCAATATATGTATAAAATAATTCCCAATATTATAATGAATATTGTAACAATAATAATTACATTAGGAATGGCAGAGTATCTTTTAAATTTACCAGTTATAACTTTAATTGCACTATTTGTAGTTGCAACCATAATGGGAATATTACAAAGTATTGCAATGATTATTGTAGATTTAAAAAGACCAAAATTAAACTGGGATTCTGAATATGCAGTTGCAAAACAAAACTTAAATTTAGTTTTTCCTGTGTTACTTGCAATGGTTAATATAGTAATATTAGTAGGATTTGTATATTTATTAAAAGATATAAATGTATATATGGGAATTGGAATTTTAGGAATCTTATATATAGCAGCAATAGTTATAACAAATAAGTATCTATATAATAAACAATACGAATTAGCTGATAAAATAATATAGTATATCAACCAAAATAGCAGATAGGAGAGTAAATATTTGCTCTCTTATCTGTCTTTTTTATATAAATTTAAAAAACATATTGACAGAAAATATAAAATGTACTACAATGTACTTATAAGATAAGTACACTTGAAGAGGTGAGAATATTGGATATTATCATTAGTAATAACACAAGTAAACCTATATATGAGCAAATTACTAGCCAAATTAAACAAATGATAATGACTGGTGAACTAAAACCAGGAGAATCAATACCCTCTATGCGTTCATTAGCCAAATCTTTGCATATAAGCGTTATAACCGTTCAAAGATCATACGAAGATTTACAAAAGGATGGCTTTATAGAAACAACAGTAGGTAGAGGCAGTTTTGTTAGTTCAAAAAATAAAGAGTTTATTCAAGAAGAAAAACAAAGAGAAATAGAAAGTCATTTACAAAAAGCTATTGAATTAAGTAAAGAAAATGGTATTTCACTAGCAAAACTTATTGATTTATTAAAGATTTTTTATGAGGAGGAAAAGTAATATGTCTGATTATTCTTTAAAAGTTGAAAATTTAACAAAAAAATATGATGACTTCTTATTAGATAAAGTTTCTTTTTATGTACCAAAAGGCAATATTGTTGGGTTAATAGGTGAAAATGGTGCAGGGAAAAGTACAACTATAAATACAATGCTTGATATTATAGAAAGAGATTCAGGAGATATTTATATTCTTGATAGTGAAAAAAACAAAGTAAATAATGAGATTAGAGAAAAAATAGGAGTTGTTTTTGACGGTAATAATTTTCCAGAAGATTTGACACCACAGAAATTGAATAATGTATTAACACGAATATATAAAAATTGGGAAGATAAAACATTTTTTGAATATATTGAAAAATTCAATTTACCTAAAACAAAAAAGATTAAAAATTTTTCTAAAGGTATGAAAATGAAATTATCTATAAGTGTTGCACTATCTCATAATGCAGAATTATTGATATTAGACGAAGCAACAAGTGGTCTTGATCCAATAGTAAGAGATGATATATTAGACATATTATTAGAGTTTGTGCAAGATGAAAATAAATCAATTTTAATATCATCACATATTACAAGCGATTTAGAAAAAGTAGCAGATTATATAGTTTTTATTCATAAAGGCAAAGTGATATTTGAAGAAACAAAAGATAATCTTATTTATGATTATGGAATAATGAAATGCAAACAAAAAGATTTTAGCAGCATTGATAAAGAAGATATAATTCGTTTTAGAAAAATGGATTATGGATATGAGATATTAGTGAAAAATAAAAATGAATTAGAAAGAAAATATCCTAATATGGTAATGGATAATATAAAAATTGAAGATATAATGTTAATGTATGTAAAGGGGGAAAAATAGTATGAAAGGTTTACTTTTAAAAGATTTTTATACAACAAAAGCAAATATATTTGTTGCATTTCTTTCATGTATAGTAATGGCTATTGGTTTATCAGTAGTTATTTCTCCATCAGTTGTTATTATACTTATTACAATACCATTAAGTATGACAGTTTCAAGTACAATAATCTCTGATAAGAAAAATAAGTGGACACAATTTTCAGTTACATTACCAGTATCAAAAAAGCAAATAATATCAAGTAAATATATTGCATATTTATTTTGGACTATAATAGGAGTAATTGTAGGAAATTTGATATGTTACATTATATTAGCAATAACCAATGTTAGTGATACAAGTATAAATATATTCACAGGATTTAGTATTATAATTGCTCTTTTAAGTGGAAGTATTATAATGCCTTGTAATTTTATATTACCAGAAGAAAAGTCAATAATTGGAACAATACTTGCATACTCTCTGACATCAGGATTTTTAGCATTATCAATTTTTGCATTAAATCAAATATTTAATGTAAGAGATAATATGACACAGACATTAATTATTTGTAGTGTAATAAGTTTTATAGTTTTCATTATCTCTTGGATAGTTTCAAGTAACAAAATAAAAAATTTTAATTAAATAGAATATATAAAAATAGCAGATAATCAAAGTTATCTGTTATTTTTCGAATTTTTTCGTTAGTTTAAAACCATTGAATGAGTAAGAGCAAAAAAATGTAAAA